>DATFWC010000047.1:0-17483 GCA_035259885.1 Xanthobacteraceae bacterium | reverse complement strand
GCCCTGGTAGAACAGGTCGGTCTCCAAAAAGATCTGGCCGTCCGTGATCGAGATGACGTTGGTCGGGATATAGGCCGACACGTCGTTGGCCTGGGTCTCGATCACCGGCAGCGCGGTCAGCGATCCGGCACCGTTGTCGTCGTTCATCTTGGCGGCGCGCTCGAGCAGCCGCGAATGCAGGTAGAACACGTCGCCCGGATAGGCTTCGCGGCCGGGCGGGCGGCGCAGCAGCAGCGACATCTGGCGGTAGGCCACCGCCTGCTTCGACAGGTCGTCGTAGAAGATCACCGCGTGCATGCCGTTGTCGCGGAAATACTCTCCCATGGTGCAACCGGCGAACGGCGCGAGATACTGCAGCGGCGCCGGGTCAGACGCGGTGGCGGCGACCACGATCGAGTAGTCCAACGCGCCGTTCTCCTCCAGCACCTTTACGAACTGCGCGACGCTCGAGAGCTTCTGGCCGACCGCCACATAGACGCAGTACAGCTTGATCTTCTCGTTGTTCGACTGGTTGAGCGGCTTCTGGTTGAGGATGGTATCGAGGATGATCGCGGTCTTGCCGGTCTGGCGGTCGCCGATGACCAGCTCGCGCTGGCCGCGGCCGATCGGAATGAGCGCATCGATGGCCTTCAGCCCGGTCGCCATCGGCTCGTGCACCGACTTGCGTGGAATGATGCCGGGCGCCTTGACGTCAACGCGGCGGCGCTCCTTGGTCTTGATCGGGTCCTTGCCGTCGATCGGGTTGCCTAGCGCGTCGACGACGCGGCCGAGCAGTTCCTTGCCCACCGGCACGTCGACGATGGCGCGCGTGCGCTTGACGGTCTGGCCTTCCTTGATGTCGCGGTCGTTGCCGAAAATGACGATGCCGACGTTGTCGACTTCGAGGTTGAGCACCATACCGCGCACGCCGCTCTCGAACTCGATCATCTCGCCGGCTTCGACGTTGTCGAGACCGTAGACGCGGGCGATGCCGTCGCCGACGGACAGCACCTGCCCGACCTCGGTGACTTCGGCTTCCCGGCCGAAGTTCTTGATCTGCTCCTTGAGGATTGCCGAGATCTCGGCGGCGCGGATGTCCATCAGCGTGCCTCTTTCATTGCAAGCTTGATCGAGTTGAGTTTGGTGCGCAGCGAGGAGTCGACCATGCGGCTGCCGAGCTTGACGACGAGCCCGCCGATGATCGCCGGATCGACCTCCAGGTCGATGCGGACGTTCTGCTTGGTGACCGATTTGAGCGCGTCGCTGAGCGCGGCGAGGTGGGCGTCCGACAGCTTTTCGGCGACCTTGACTTGCGCCGTCACCTCGCCCTTATGGCGCGCCACCAGCGCGCGGTAGGCCTTCACCATGTCGCGCACGGCGAACAGGCGGCGGTTGCGCGCCACCAGTTGCAGGAAGTTGGCCGCCAGGCCGGCGATGTCGGCCTTCGCCAGCACCGCCCCAAGCGCCTTGCTCTGCTCCTCGGCGGTGAACACAGGGCTGCGCACCAGGCGCCTGAGGTCCTCGCTTTCGGCCAGCATTGCATCGAAGCGATCGAGATCGTTGCGCACCGCATCGATGGCTTTCTGCTCGAGCGCCAGTTCGAACAGGGCCGTCGCGTAGCGGCCCGCCATGCCGGACGTAATCGGATCTTCGCCTGCCATGAAGCCTCGGCCCTGACCATCGTCTGCTGAGCAAATCCGCAGGCTCGGCACCGTCCCCCTGACGGCGCGACAAGCCCTTGAACGTGAAGGGGCTTTTCTCGCGGGGCAGAGCGCCGCCGGTGTCCCGCGAAAATCGCCGGTGTGCTAACACACGATCCCCGGCGGTGCAACACGGTGCACCGCGCGAAAAGGCCGCTGACTTCCGGCGTTTTCGACTCAACCCATTGGGCACGATGCAGGAGGTGCTGTGCCGCAAGCTTCACGGCCCGCGCGCGACAACACCGCCATTCTGCTGCTGGTTCTGCTGAGCCTCGCCTGGGGTTTGAGCTGGCCTGCCATCCGCATCGCCCTCGACGAGGTCGCGCCGTGGACGGTGCGCGTCGTGGGCTATGCCACCGGCACCTTGTTCATGTTCGCCATCGTGCAACTGCAAGGCCGCAAAGCCAGCCTGCCGCCCGGCGTCTATGGACACGTGATCATCTCGGCCGTGCTCAACATCCTGGGTTTCGGGCTCCTGACCACCTTCGCGCAGCTGCATGTCATGACGGCCCGCGTCGTGATCGTGTCCTATTCCATGCCGGTATGGGCGAGCCTCATGGCCTGGCTGCTCCTGGGCGAGCGTCTCAACACGGCGTCGGTGGTCGGCTTGCTGCTGTGCGTGTCGGGGCTGACGGTGCTGGTCTATCCGGTGGCCTTTACCGGCGATCCGATCGGCCTGCTGCTGGCGCTGGGGGCCGCGCTGAGCTGGGCCGCCGGCACAATTTATGTGAAATGGGCGCGCGTGCCGGGCGACCGGGTCGTCATGACGGCCTGGCAACTCGCCGTCAGCTTCGCGGTGACGGCGATCGGCGTGGTGGCGTTCGAAGGCGTGCCGCACCTGTGGCCGCTGAGCTGGCCGGTCCTTCTGGCGCTCGCCTTCCATGGGCCGGTCGGGACCGGCATCGCCTATTTTCTCTGGTTCAGCATCATCGGCCGAATGCCGGCGGCAACCGCGTCGCTCGGCTCGCTGTGCGTGCCGGTGGTCGGGATTCTCAGCTCGGTCATACTGTTAGGCGAGCGGCCAGGCGTCGCCGACGTGATCGGCTTCACCCTGATCTTCGCCGCCGCCACCACCGTGCTGCTGCCATCGGCCACAAAATCTTGACAGGGCGCCCATGCGGGACGCCCCCGGCAATCACGCGCGTTGCTCTGCGGCGAAATCACCGCACCGCGATCGGCGAGACGGTGGAGCCGGTGCCGCCCTGGATCTTCAGCGGCTGCATGATGAAGGCGAACTCGTAGGCCTGCTTGGCCGCGAGCTCATCGAGCTTGAGATTCTCCAGGAGATGCACGCCGTTCACCACGAGCGCGATCTGGTGCACCGGAAGCGAGATCTGAGTGTCGGGATTGGGCGCCACCTCGACCGGCCAGTTGTCGGCGCCGAGCAGGATCGGATCCTTGGCCACCAGCCAGGTCGCGGCCTTCACGCCGATGCCCGGACATGACTTCACGAAGCGCGCGTTGTCCTTGCCGTAGAGCCGGCCCCATCCGGTGTTGATCATGATGGCGTCGCCCTGCTGCAGGCTGGTGTTCTGCTTCTTGAGCGCGCCCTCGATGTCCTCGACCGTGATCTCGTAATTGTCGCCCAGCATCTCGACGCCCTTGAAGCCGGCGACGTCGATCAGGACGCCGCGCGTGATGAACGCGCCGGTATTCTGGATGCCGAGCTTGGTGAAGCCGCCGCGCCCGGTAATCTCCTCCGTCTTGAAGCAGTTGTAGTGGCTGTTGCGGTGGCTCTGGTGGGCGAAGCCGTCGAACTGCGTGCCCACCTGGCCGATCTCGGAGAGCACCATTTCCTCGTTGCTGCCGCGCTCATTCGCCCCGGTGTTCATGAAGGTGCGCTTCAGGTGCATGTCGAAGCGCCGCGTCCCGAAGAACGGCATGCCGGGGCCGAGCACATGCGCCAGCTCGATCACCTCACCGGTCTTGATCAGCTTGACGGCGTTGAGCACGGTCTGCGGCTTCATGTGGTTGCCGGCGCCGCGCTCGTCGCCGGCGCCCCATTTCGACGGGCAGCGCTCGTTCTCGGCCGGCGGCACCCATGAGGGCGCCTGCGCCTTGGCCACAATCGTCCCGGCGAGCAGCGCCGAAACCGCAAGCGTGATCGCGATCGATTTCATTGTTTCCTCCCCATGATCCGATGGATCACATTCGTCGCGGGACCGAGTGTGCGCCCGCCCGACCATAGCTTTCAAGATGCCTGCGGTGGGAGAGAGAGCTTTGCGCTTCAAAGGAAGCTCTGCGGATCGACGTCGACGTCGAGCCGCACGCTGGCCTCCCGCCGGGGCGCTGCCTTGAGCCAGTCACGGAGGTAGGCGGAGAGGTCGAAGCCGCGCGGCGACTTCGCCAGCAGCCGGAACCGGTGGCGGCCGCGCACCATGGCGAGCGGTGCCTCGGCCGGTCCGAGCAGGCGCACGTCGCGGTTGGGCGGTGCCGCCGCCGCGAGCTTGCGCGCAAACCCTTCCGCCGCCGCCCTGTCCGGCGCCGACACGATCAGGCTCGCCAGCCGCCCGAACGGCGGATAGCCGAAGCGCTCGCGCGCCTCGATCTCGGCGGCATAGAACGCCTCGCGGTCGGCCGCGATCAGCGCGCGCATGACCGGGTGCTCGGGCTGGTGCGTCTGCATGAGCCCGCGGCCGCGCCCGGCCTCGCGTCCGGCCCGCCCGGCCACCTGGTGCAGGAGCTGGAACGTGCGTTCGGCGGCGCGCGGATCACCATTGCTCAAGCCCAGGTCGGCATCGACCACGCCCACCAGATTGAGCTTGGGGAAATGATGGCCCTTGGCGACGAGCTGAGTGCCGATGACGATATCGACGCGGCCCTGGGTGACGTCGTCCAGCTCCTGGCGCAGCCGTTCCACCGATTCCACCACGTCGCTCGACAGAACCAGGACGCGGCTGCCCGGAAACAGCGCCGCCACCTCCTCCTCGAGGCGCTCGACCCCGGGACCGCAGGCGACGAACGAGGCCGGCTTCTGGCATTTCGGGCAAGCCAGCGGCGGCGGGATGGCGAAACCGCAATGGTGGCAGACGAGACGGCGGCGGAAGCGGTGCTCGACCAGCCAGGCGGCGCAGTTCGGACACGACAGGCGAAAGCCGCAGGCGCGGCACAGGGTGAGCGGCGCGTAGCCGCGACGGTTGAGGAACAGCAGCGCCTGTTCCCCGTGCTCCAGCGCCAGACGGACCGCCTCGGCCAGTTTGGGCGCGATGAAGCGCCCGCGCGCCGGTCCCTCGCGGCGCAGATCGATGGCCTCGATCGCCGGCAGGTGCTGCCCGCCGAAACGTTCGGGCAGATGCAGGTGGCGATAGCGGCCGCGCTGCGCGTTGACCTCGGTCTCGACTGACGGCGTGGCGGAGGCGAGCACGACCGGGATCTGCGCCTCGCGCGCGCGGACCACCGCCATGTCGCGCGCATGGTAGTGCACGCCGTCCTCCTGCTTGTAGACCGGGTCGTGCTCCTCATCGACGACGATGAGGCCGAGTTCGGCATAGGGCAGGAACAGCGCCGAGCGCGCGCCGGCCACGACCGACACCTCGCCTTGCGCCACGGCAGCCCAAGTGCGCGCGCGCCGGCGCGGGCTCACCTGCGAATGCCACTCGGCGGGACGCACGCCGAATCGCTGGGCGAAGCGGTCGAGGAACTGCGCCGTCAGCGCGATCTCGGGCATCAGAATGAGGGTCTGCCGGCCGGCACGGATCGCCTGCGCCACCGCCTCGAAATAGACCTCGGTCTTGCCCGAGCCGGTGACGCCGTCGATCAGCGTGACCGAGTAGCCGCCTTGCACCACGCTGTCGCGCAACGCCTCGGCGGCCGCCCGCTGCGCCGGCGTGAATTCGGGCTGAAAAAAATCCGGATCGGGCGCCCGCGCCACCGGCTCCGGCGGCCGCACCAGGGTCTCCAGCGTCCCTTCGTCGATCAGGCCGTCGACCACGCCGGGCGAGACGCCGGCTTCCTCCGCAACATCGGCCTTGTGGCGCGCCAGGCCGTCGGCGAGCACGGCCAGCACGCGCTGGCGCGCCGCCGTCATGCGCGCCGGCGGCGGGCCGGCGAGCCGCACGCCGACGCGCAGGCGCTCAGCCCCGAGATGCTCGCCCATGCGCAGGCACATGCGCAACACCATGCCGCGCGGGCTCAGCGTATAGTCGGAGACCCAGTCGACGAAGCGGCGCAGCTCGCCCTTGAGCGGCACGATGTCGAGCTTGTTGCTGATGTTCTTGAGGCGGTTATCGAGCTTCGGCTGCGCCGTGCCCTCGCCCCAGACCACGCCGGTGCATTCGCGCGGCCCGAGCGGGACGGTGACGAAATCGCCCGGGGCGAGCGCCAGTTCGGCCGGCACGCGGTACGAATAGGCCTGATCCAACGCCACCGGCACCAGCACGTCGACCACGCCGGCGGCGACCGGCTGTTCCGCGGATGATGTTTTTGCTCGCACGTCGTGTCCCGCTCGAAGCGAATCCCGCAATAGCCTAGGATCAAGCGCCGGTCACCGGCCAGGGCCGGCCGGCGCAGCCCGGAGGAACCTTATGGACCGCCCATTCACGCGCGCCGCAATCGTCATTTCGCTCCTTTTTTTCGCCGCACCGGCGCCGGCGCAGGACCGCATGCCGCCCATCCCGGCCGACAAGCTCACGGACGCGCAGAAGCGGGCGGCCGAAGCCTTTGCCGAAGGCCGCGGCTATGCGATCCGCGGGCCGTTCGTGCCGCTCATCCGCAGCCCGGAAGTGATGCTGCGCGCCAAGGCCATGGGCGACTACCTGCGCTTCAAGAGCGTGCTCGGGCCGCGCCTCAACGAGATGGTGATCCTGATCACGGCGCGCGAGTGGAGCCAGCAATACGAGTGGCAGGCGCATCACACCATCGCACTCAAGGAAGGGCTGCGGCGCGAGATCACCGACGCCATCGCTGACGGCCGACGGCCGACCGGCATGGCCGACGACGAGGAAGCCGCCTACGACATGGCGACGGAGATCCTGCGCCTGAAGCGTGTGAGCGATCCGACGTATCAGCGCGCCGTCGCCAAATTCGGCGAGCAGGGGGTGATCGATCTCCTCGGCGTAACGGGCTACTACACGTTCCTGGCGATCGTGATGAATGCGACCCGCACGGGGCTGCCGGAGAACGTGGCGGAGCCGCTGCGGCGCTTTCCGGAGTAGGTTACGGAGCGGTAACGAAGCGGTGCCATAACGGGACGATGCCCGAGACCCAGGAGCACGAGCCGCCGGCCTGCGCCGCCTCCGACACCGCGGCCGAGGTGGTGCGCTGGCTGACCTATCTCGGTGCCGAGCGGCGGATGTCGCCCAAGACGGTCGAGGCCTATCGCCGCGACGTGTTCCAGTTCCTTGCCTTCATGGCCGAGCATCTGGGCGGCCGGCCGTCCCTGCCGGCGCTGGCGCAACTGCGGCCTGCCGACGTGCGCGCCTTCATGGCGGCGCGGCGCGCGAACGGCATCGGCGGGCGCTCGCTGATGCGGGCGCTGGCCGGCGTACGCTCTTTCGCGCGGTTCCTCGAACGCAATGGCAAGGGCAAGGTGGCGGCGCTTGCCGCCGTGCGCGCGCCGAAACTTCCCAAGACGCTGCCGAAGCCGCTGGCCGTTGCCGAGGCCAAGCGCGTGGTGGACACCGATCCGCGCGCCGGCGAGGAACGCCCGCCGTGGATTCTCGCGCGCGATGCCGCCGTGCTGGCGCTGCTCTATGGCTCGGGCCTGCGCATCTCGGAAGCCCTCTCGCTGAGGCGCCGGGACGTTCCGCTGCCGGGCGCCGGCGACGCCATCACGGTCATCGGCAAGGGCAACAAGCATCGCATGGTGCCGGTGCTGCAGCCGGTGCTGCGGCTGGTCGCCGACTACGTCGCGATCTGTCCCTACGATCTGCCCGGGCCCGGCCCCCTGTTCGTCGGCGCCAGGGGCGGGCCGCTGAGCCCGCGCATCGTGCAGCTGACCATGGCGCGGTTGCGCGGCGCGCTCGGGCTCGCCGAGACCGCCACGCCGCATGCGCTGCGCCATTCGTTTGCCACCCACCTGCTGGCGCGCGGCGGCGATCTCCGCGCCATCCAGGAGCTTCTGGGCCACGCCTCGCTGTCGACCACCCAGATCTATACCGCGGTCGACGCCGAGCGCCTGCTCGAGGTCTACCGCAACGCCCATCCGCGAGCTTAGGCTGGCCGCCGCAGGCGTAGATTGCCCAGCGGAGACGCGCTACGCTGCTGCAAGCCCAATGCTTGCCAGCACGTTCATGAAACCCTTCGCACTCGTCGCATGCGCGGTCGCGCTCAGCGGTGCCGCTTTGCTTGGCGCCCTCCGGGCCGATGCGCAAAGCACCACGGCGCCCGGAGCGCCCCAAAACGATCGCGACTTGGCGGCACGGCTCGAAGCCGGCAAGGAACTGGCCGAAGTCATGTCCAAAGACACGTTCGTTCCAGCCGTGGCACAGATAACGTCGCGCGCGTGGCCGACGGTCGAGCAGGAGCTGCGCGCCAAGAATCCCGGTATCGATGCGGCGAGCATTGCCGACCTGCGCAAGGAATTCGAGCGTATTCAGATCGAATTCCTGCTCGATCTCATGAAGGATGCCCCCGCCATATACGCCCGCCATTTCACCGCGCAGGAACTGCGCGATCTCGTCGCCTTCTACCGCACGCCGCTCGGCACCAAGACCCAGCAGGTGATGCCGTATCTCTCCGGCGAAATCATGGGACTGATCATTCCACGCTTGCAGGACGTCATATCGCGGACGAACGACGCCTTCACCAAGATCCTGAGCCAGCGCGGCTACAAGCTCTGAAGGGCGGCGCCGGCATCGCGGCGGCAGCGGCTCGGTACCGGCCGACAGCTCCCGCGCGTGCGTCGAGCGCGTCTCAAATAGCGCCCGTGAATAGGCCGCGCCGCGCGACCCGCGGCCGCGTTGCGCGGCGGGGCGCCGCGCCAGCAAGCCTTGCGAAGGCACGCGAGTCACTACATCCTCCCGCAACATGAACCTGAGGAGAGCCACATGAGCCATGGCGTGCACGCAGTGCAACACGAGGCCGAGCACCAGATGGAACACGAGCACGGGCACGGGCACCACGAGGAAAAGCCGCTCCTCGAAAGCCGCAACAAGAAGATCGCCCTGCTGATCGCCGTCATTGCGCTGTTCCTCGCCTTCTCCGAGACGCTGGGCAAGAGCGCGCAGACGGCGGGCATCAGCTACAACGTGGAAGCGTCGAATCTGTGGGCCTTCTTCCAGGCCAAGACGATCCGGCGCACGCTGGTGGAAACGGCCGCCCAGGAGCTCACCGTCGTCGCGGCAGCGCCGGCGAATCAGCCGATCAAGGACGTGGCCACCAAGCAAATCGAGGCTTGGCAGAAGACCGGGGCCCGCTATCGCTCCGAGCCAGAGACGCGCGAGGGCACCGTCGAGCTGGCGGAGCGCGCCAAGGAGGCCGAGCACAATCGCGATACCGCCATGGCCAAGTACCACCACTTCGAGGTGGCGTCGGCCACGTTCCAGATCGGCATCGTGCTGGCTTCGGCGGCGGTGATCACAGGCATGATCGTCCTGACCTGGCTCGCCGGAGCGCTGGCCGTTGTCGGTCTCGGCTTCATGGCGATCGCGCTGTTCGCGCCGCACGCGGTGCATCTGTTCTAGCGCGTTTTTGGCTGCAAATGACTCGTCATGCGCGGGCTTGACCTGCGCATTCATCAGGAAGGTCGAGTCGGCTCAATGCGATGAACTGCCGGGTCAAGCCCGGCAATGACGGAAAAGAGCCGTCACGCCGCCTGTGCACGTTGCTGCGCGCGGCGGCGCAGCCACAGGGCGCGGCGCATGAAGCGGCCAGCACGGTTCGGCCGCAGCAGCCACATCATGACTCGAACCCGGCGCCGGATCGCTTTCAGCCAGGCGCGCAGCTCGGCCTTGAGCGGATCGACCAGGGCGTGGGCCTTCTCCAGCCAGACGATGACGTGATCGTAGAGCCAGCGGAACCAGGCGAGCTGCAGAAGCTTCGGCCGCGTCAGGTCGAAGATGAATGCCGTGACGCCCATGCTGACCACCTTGGCGAGGGCCAGCGTCGCCATGGCGCCGAGCCACGAACCATGCGCCAGCATCCACAGGCCGACGATCTTCAGCGGCAGGAGCAGCAGCACGGGAACCAGAAACACGAGGAAGGTCGCGGCGGGCGGCAGGCGGTCGATCCACTGCGCCACCTGCGTCTTCAGCGTGTCCCAGCGGATGCGGTCGACGATCCAGGCGACGATCGGCCGCAAATGCTCCCACAGCCACGCCTCGAACAGGAAGACGAGGGCGAGCAGGATCCATAAGGGGCGAAGCAGCCGGCGCATCATTTTCACATATGGATCGAGCGCTTCTCCACCGCCATCGCCGCTTCCTTGACGGCTTCGGTCAGCGTCGGATGGGCGTGGCAGGTACGCGCGATGTCCTCGGATGAGGCGCCCAACTCCATGGCGACGGCGGCTTCGGCGATCATGTTGCCGGCGTCGGGGCCAAGAATGTGCACCCCGAGCACGCGATCGGTCTTGGCGTCGGCGAGGATTTTGACGAAGCCATCGGTGGTCAGGTTCACCTTGGCGCGGCCGTTGGCCGTGAATGGAAACTTTCCGACCTTGTAGGTGACGGCCGCTTCCTTGAGTTCCTCCTCGCTCTTGCCGACCGAGGCGATCTCCGGGAACGTGTAGACCACGTTGGGAATGACGTCGTAGTTCACGTGGCCGGCCTGCCCGGCGAGGATCTCCGCCACCGCAATCCCTTCGTCCTCGGCCTTGTGCGCCAGCATCGGCCCGGCGATCACGTCGCCGATGGCATAGATGCCGGGCACGTTGCTCTGGTAATGCGCATCGACGATGACGCGGCCGCGGTTGTCGGTCTTCACGCCCACGTCGCCGAGGCCGAGGCCTTCGGTATAGGGCACGCGGCCGACCGCCACGAGCACCACGTCGGCTTCGATCGTCTCGGCGGCGCCGCCACCGCCAGAAGCCGGTTCAACTTTTGCCTTGAGCGTCCGACCCGAATTGTCGACCGCCGTCACCTTGGAGCCGAGCTTAAAGGTCATGCCCTGCTTCTGCAGGATGCGCTGGAAGCTCTTGGCCACGTCGAGATCGATGCCCGGCAGGATGCGGTCCAAAAATTCGACCACCGTCACCTGGGAGCCGAGCCGGCGCCACACCGAGCCGAGCTCCAGCCCGATCACACCGGCGCCCACGACAAGCAGCCGCTGCGGCACCTTGTCGAGGGCGATGGCGGCATCAGACGAGACGATGCGCTGTTCGTCGATGTCGATGCCCTTCAGCCGCGCAATGTCGGACCCGGTGGCGATCACGATATTCCTGGTCGTGAGCGTCTTGTCGACGCCGTTGCCCTTCACGTCGATCTTGCCCGGCGCCACGATGCGGCCGGTTCCGCGCACGGCGTCGACCTTGTTCTTCTTGAGCAGGAACTCGACGCCTTTGACGTTGCCCTCGACGCCGGAATCCTTGAACTTCATCATGGCTTTCAGGTCGAGCTGCGGAGGCGTGACCTTGATCCCCATGGTGCCGAAGCTGTGTCCAGCCTCCTCGAACAGCTCGGAGGCATGGAGCAGCGCCTTGGACGGAATGCAGCCGATATTGAGGCAGGTGCCGCCGTGCGTGGCGCGCTTCTCCACCACGGCGGTCTTCAGGCCGAGCTGGGCGGCGCGGATGGCGCACACGTAGCCGCCGGGGCCGGTGCCGATGACGATGAGATCGTAGGCAGAGTCTGCCATGATGTTTTTCCCAAAACTGGCCCGGTCGGCGCGGACACTGCCCGATGCCTTTGGCCGAAACAAGCTGCCGAACCGGGATATGGGGATTGGCCGGTCATTTCGGCAGGCCGTCATGGCCGCGATGCCGGCGCTTGCAGCGCTGGCCCTTGCTGCGGCAGCCGCGGCGGCGCCGGACGCCGCCACGGCCCAGACGTCCGGCCTGGATGCCTTCGGGCAGGCCCTGAAATCCTGGGCAAAGGAGCAGCGAAGCACGCGCGCCTTCGTAGTGGTGCGGCGCGGCGGAAAAATCGCCTACAGGGCGGCGCTCGGCGGTGCCGATCCCGACGCGCCGGTGCACCTGGCGAGCCTGTCCAAGGCGGTCACGGCGGCCTGCATCGCCACGCTGATTCGCGACCACAAGCTTGCCTTCGACACGCCGGTCGCGGCCGCGCTGGCAAAATTCATCGCCGCGCACGAACCCTTGCGCGACCCGCGCCTCGGCCAAGTGACGGTGGCCCAGCTGCTGACGCATCGGGCCGGCTTCGCCAATGGCGACGACGACGATCCGGCGAGCGGCCGCAACCTCGACCGCTATCTGCTCAACCATACGTCGCGAGCGCCGCCAAAGCCCTCGCTGCTGGCCGCCACGCTGCGGGCAAGTCTCGTGCGTGACCCGGGCGCCGCCTATGCCTATGGCAACGCCGCCTATTTCGTGCTCGGCGGCATCATCGAGGAAGCCAGTGGCCGGCCTTACACCTCCTACTGCCGCGACGCGGTGCTCAAGCCGCTGGACGTGAGCGGCGATCTCGAACCCGCCTGGCGCGTCTCGTCGGCCATGGGCGGATGGCGCATGCGGGCAGAAAATTATCTGAAATTCCTCGACCTGTTCGCCGCCGACGACGAGCGGCTCGGCACGGTGGCGAAAGCCTGGATGCTCGATCCTGCCGGCAAGACGGTGCCGTTCGACCTCACCGCCTGGTATGGGCTGGGAACGCTCGTGCGCAAGGCCGAGACGGGCACCAGCGTCGACGTGTGGCACTGGGGCTCATGGGACTACTGGCCCGACAAGGGCGAGCGCGGGACCGTACGCACGAGCTTCGTCAACTACACGGCGCGCCTGGCCGACGGCACCGCCTGGTTCGTCCATGCCGAGCCGCGGGTCGAGGAAGGTTTTCCGCGCGCAAAACTGGTCGAAAAACTTCTTGACGCGTACCAAGCCCTAAAAATCCAGAATTGAACCTGGGACGCGTTCACCGCGACCCACATCACGGCGCCGAGCGGACTCGCACAAGGCCGCCATCATGCCCTTTGAGGAGCACGTTATGAGCAAGCACTCAGGCAACGAACCGATGGAGAAACAAGTGCGCGAATTGACGGCGGACGAGATCGCCACGGTCAATGGCGCCGCGAAAATCATCGGCATTCGGAAGTGGCCGAACGTGGTTCTGAAGCAGGGATGAAAACTCGTCACGTCGCGCTGGCCGGCGTAGGTCGCGCCCATTGTTGTCGCAGCACGAGCATGGCCAGCAGCACAAAATTCGCCAGATTGGAGGCAACGCCGGTGGCGAAGGCAGGCGTGTAGTAGCCATAGAGGTCGTACAAGTAGCCCGCCAGCCATGGGCCGGTCGCCATGCCGCTGCCGCTGAGGAACAAGAGCGTCGGCACGCGCCAGTAAGCTTCGCTCACCGGATAAAGCTCGCGGATGGCCAGTACGTAAGCTGGGATCAAGGCCGCGAAGCCGATGCCAAACACGGTCGATACGGCGAACAGCCCGGCTTCGTCCTGGGCGAAGAGAAATCCCGCCATACCGCCGCCCTGCATGGCCGAGCTCAGGAGCGCGGTCGACAAGCCGCCGATGCGGTCGGAGATCCAGCCCCAGATCTGGCGGCTGAGCAATCCGACGCCGAGCAGGACCGACAGCATGGCGGCGCCAACCGTGGCGGACATGCCGAGATCGCTGCACAGCGCCACCAGGTGCGCCTGCGGCATCGACATCGTCACGCAGCACAGAAATGCCGCCAGCGAGAGGAGACCGAACACGACATTGGCGTTCCATCCGAGCACGGCCGGCGTGGCGCCGGCGCCGGTATCCATCTTGGCGGCGACCGGCAGGTCAGGCGGCGGCCGCAGATAGATCAGCGCCAGCGGCAGGATGGCGGCGACCTGGAACAGACCATAGGCCACCATGGTCCAGCGCCAGCCGAAGTTGGCGATCGACCGCTCGAAAATGGTCGGCCAGACGAAACCTGCCAGGTAGCTGCCGCTGGAGATCAGCGCCAACGCCGATCCGCGCCGCAGGTCGAACCAGCGGCTGACATAGACATAGAGCGGTGCATTGAGCCCGCCATTGCCAAGAACGCCGACGAACAGGCCGTGACCGAGCCACAGCCACCAGGCCTGGCCAAAGGTCGAGATAATCAGCCCGATGCAGATCATGACGGCGCCGAACATCACGGTCCAGCGCACGCCATAGCGCTCGGCGACGCGGCCCATGACGATGCCGCCGGCCGCGGTGCCGAGCCAGGCGAGCGAACCGCCGAGCGCCGGCACCGAGCGCTGGCCACCCATGTCCGCCGCGATGGCCTTCAGTCCCACCACGACGACCCACGGGCCGCCGAACGACAGGCCGAGCAGGATCAGCGACACGGTCGCGACCACCCACGACTCACGCGTCTCGATCGATTTCGTCTGCATGCGCGCGTCGTCAATCAAATAGCCGACGCCGTCACTCCGACAGCGCGCCGAGGAGGTAGGCGGCGCTGAGCAAGACTCCCGGCTGGAAGCCAAGCTGGCCGAACCAGCGGTCAAAGATCTTCTTCACCTCGCCGCCGCGATAAATCTCCGCCAGCGCCGTATTGACGGCAAGCCGCAGCTCCCAGTCGCCGCGCGGCAGCGCGATGGCATAAGGCTCGATCGAAATGTCGTCGGGCAGCAGGCGCACAGCCTGCTGATCCTTAAACCGGGTTCCGACCAGCAACAGTTTGTCGCTCGCAAAGGCGTCTGCCTGGCCACTGTCCAGCGCCGCAATGGCCTCGTCGCGATCCTTCACCGGAAGCACGATGGCGTTGAGCTGCTGCTGGCGATTCTGCAGTACGACCGCGGTTTCGTTGCTGGTACCGGCGATGACCGCAATCTTCTTGCCAGCGACATCCTTCAAGCTGCTTATTCCAGCGGCGTTTCGCACCACCAGGCCCGTGGTCTCGACGAACACGTAGTTCGAAAAATCCACCAGCTTCATTCGGCCAAGCGTCACCGTGCTCGATCCGCATTCGAGATCGGCCTGACCGCTTGCCAGGACCTCGAACCGCGTCTGCGTGGTGACCGGCACCCATTCGACTTTCAGGTCCTGGATACCAAGCTGCCGTCCAAGCGACGCGACGACCTGTTTGCAGATGTCGATCGTGTAGCCCCTGGGCTCGTTTCTATCGCCGGTAACGAAGGAGAACGGCGTGGCGTCGGTCCGATGCGCAATCTTGACGATCTTGGTCGCGGCAACCGAGTTGAGCCGGCCGCCCGGACCCTGGGCCCCGGCGTTGTCGACACTGATACCCGCCCCAAGAACCAGGGCAACCAGAGCTGCCGCTGCACGCAACATGACACATCTCCCCAGGTTCGGCCGATCGCCGGCCGGTGCAGGACGAGCCTGCGGGCCAGCACCGGCGCGAGTCAATCCCTGGACATGCGCGCGCCGGGCCACCATTGTGCCGGCCGCGTACCGGGGGACCGATTCGTGAGACTTGCTGCACCAACGAGGCGGGGCCAGCCAACCCCGCCCTGCCCAGCACGCGTCGTGGCGTGCGCAGCGACGATCGCGGCTCTTGTCGTGCTCGCCACCTCGGCATCTGCCGAGGTCCGGATCACGCGGGACCTCGGCGGCAACACCGACGAGTATACGCGCCGCGTCGACGCGCTGCGCCGGTCCGGCGAACGGGTGGTCATCGACGGCCCGTGCAATTCGGCGTGCACGCTCCATCTCACCTTGCCGCGCCAGCAGTTCTGCGTGACCGGCCGCGCCGCATTCACCTTCCACGCGCTCGCCGACACGCAAACCGGCCTGCCGCGTCTGCGCGAGACGCAGGACCTGTTCCGCGCCTATCCGCAGCCCATCCAGTCCTGGATCAACCAGCACGGCGGATTGACCCACGTGCCGGTGACACTGAACGGCAACGCGATGCTCAGGATGCTGCCCAGATGTCCGTGACGGGAACGTCGGCGTAGCGCAACACACCGGTTCATGATCATGAAGGAGGGGAATCGAGGAGGCGGCGTATCTTCGCGCGCATCAGAGCTTCGCTGTCGCGATGGCTGATGGTCCCGACATATTGCCCCTTGCGGTCCATCAGGTAGATCGTCGCCGTATGGTCCATGGTGTATCCGCCGCTCTTGAGCGGCACCTTGCGGGCGTACACCTGATAGGCATCGATGGCGGCGGCAACGTCCTCGCTCGTCCCCCCCAATCCGGTGATGTGCGGATCGAACGAGGCGAGATAGAGGGCAAGCTGCGCCGGCGTGTCGCGCTCGGGGTCGACCGTAATGAACAGGACGTTCAGTTGCTCCGCCTCGGATTTGAGCTCCGCCAGCCTGTTGGAAAGCTCCAACAGGGTGGTTGGACAGATGTCCGGGCAGAAGGTGAACCCGAAGAACACCAGCATTGGCTTTCCCAGATAGTCGCGTTCGGTCACCGGTTTGCCACGATGGTCGACCAGCTCGAACGGTCCTCCGATCTTCGCATGCGGCGTCGGCGAGGTGACTCGATGCGTGCTCAAGCGGGATGATTGCGCTTCCAGGTAGGCGATCAGATCCGCAGCATCGTTCTTGGTCACCCCCAGTCTGGGCATGAGCACGCCCGGGTATGTCTCGGCGAGGGCGAGCGCGATCGGGTCCTTGTCTCGCCGCATCTTTTCGGCGTCCATGATGAAATCGACGAGCCAGCCGCGTTCGCGGCGAGCCGTGACGTCCCGCAGGTCCGGCCCGGCGCGGTCGCCGACCCCGATCGTGTGGCAGGGAGCGCATATTTTCTTGAACAAGACCTGGCCCGGTTCCCGGCTGAGCTGATAGCCGGTTTCGCCCGCGCCGCTCGGTGCGGGGCTGCGCACCTGCTCGCGCCATTTCGGATCCATGGAGCGCACATCCATGATGAAGCGCTCGAGGTCGCCGAGCGCCGAATTCCTCGCCCATTCGCCGGTCGCATCATTGCCGAGCACGACCTCCTGGCGGTGCTGATCCAGACTCCGGCTCCGCTCGCCCAGCTTGGCATTGATCGCCCGGATGTCCTCGGGCTTGCCGGTGAGAAACAACCAGCCAGCACCCAGGTGAAACGATTCGGCAAACGCCTTGAGCTTGTCCGGCGTATCGTGCTCGGGATCGACGGTGAGCGAAACGAAGAACAGGTCGCGCCCGACCATATCGCCCAGTTTCTCCTCCGCCTGCGACAGCCGTGCCGTCGTCAGCCCGCAGATGTCGGGGCAGCTCGTGTAGATGAAATCAATCACCACGATCTTGCCCTTGATCACGTCGTCGTAGAATCGCAGCGTCTTCCCGTCCTGGGTGACGACCGGCAGGTTGGGGAAATAGCCTTCTCCCCAGCGCCGATCTTGTGCCTGCGCGGTATCCGCGACGGTCACGGCTGCCGTCAACGCGACGCCGGCCAGAGCAAGGCGCCACATGGCTGTCTCCACAACAGGGTTGGCAATGTGCAAGAGGCCACGTGCGACTCCGGTATCCCTCAAAGGGAAGGACACGCGGGGGCCTGCCGGCATCCGCCGCTAATGCCGTCCGGATTTGCCGCGGCCGCCGCCGGCCTCTGCCACGTCCGCGCCTGCCGGCTGGACCGGCGACGACGCCGCGGCACCTGGCGGGCTCCTGGGGTCGCCTTCGGGCAGGATTTCCGGCGTCGTGAAGAAGACGCCATCGGGCGTCGGATTCGGCGTCGGCGTCACCGCAGCCTGCGGTGATCCCGCCACGCCGGTCAGGAGCTGGATGCGCATCAACAGGGCGAAATCTTCGTGCACCGTGTTGTGGCAATGGTTGACGTAGGATCCGCCATATTCGCCGAACTGGATCTGGAACGTGACCTGGCCCGAAGCACGCAAC
>DATFWC010000046.1:0-16721 GCA_035259885.1 Xanthobacteraceae bacterium | reverse complement strand
TACCGCCGACCGCGACGCCATAGATCACGCCGCCGCCAACCATGCCCCGGTCGCCGATCTTGATCGCCCGGTGCTTGAGAAAATAGCGCAGCGGCACGGTCAGCATCAGCATCGTGCCGATCACCAGCATGGCGCCGGCGCCGGTGAGCTTGGTGTAGCCGTAGGCGCTGAGGATGCAGGTCGGAAGTGAGGCGACGAGCACGATCCTCGTGCGACGCCAGTCGATATGGGCGCGAAACGCCGTGGCGCGGCCGGTGTTGGTGAGCAGCGCCGAGATGGCGATCATCGGCACCACCGGCTCAGGGCCGACCATCGGCACCAGCACGAGGGGCATGATCGCGCCGGTGCCGTAACCGGCGACGCCGCCGATCAGCGAGCCGAACAGCGCCACGCCGGCGACCAGCAGGATCTGCATGAGCGGAATGTCGGCGAAGGCGCTGAGCAAGTGTCGTTCCGCTTCTCGTTATCCTCATTGGCCATACGCGGGCGTGACCCGCGCGTCCCGCCAGCCTCGGCCAGGCAATCCCAAAGGAAGCGAGATGGCCGGGACAAAGCCTGCCCCGGACTTGATCCGGGGGCAGTGTATCGGCCCTGAATTCATCATCGCTGCGCGGGTGACAGATCGGCCGGCGAGATCAGCACGCTGAAGCGCTCGCACCAGATCACCACGCTGGGAAAATCCTTCAAGTTGACTCCGCCCGGGACAGGATAACGCTGGCTGCCCTTGAAGGCGCGCAGACCGCCGAGATCGACATACATCAGGTCGGCCACGTCGGTGGACCTGCGAATATTCGCCTTGGGGACGAGCAGCACGTGGAACGCGGGCCCCGGGCCGACCTCGAAATCGGGTTCGAGGAACACGGCGCGCTCGTACACGCTGACCTTGCCGCGTCCCCAATGGACCGGATCGGACGGATTGGCGTGGATGAAGGTGCCGCTGGCGACGAGCGGCGAGCGGTCGCGTTCGGTCAGCTGCTCGGTGGCGGCCGGCGGCGGGAACACGAAAGGAAAGAAGAAGAATCCGAGCGCGACGCCGAATCCGGTGCCGAACACGCCGCCGAGCAAAAAGAGCACGAGGCCGCGCCAGAACCGGTGCATCACGTCCTCCTCACGGTGCGGCCGACGGAAAGGTCCTCAGTCGGCGGTGGGCAGGCGGCGCATGGTGAACTCGATGCGGCCGTCGGGAAGCTCGCGCCAGGATTCGATCTCCGTCATGTAGGCGGCCTTGGGAAAGCGGCGGAACAGCTCGCGTGCCTTCTCGCGCGCCGCCTCGCGCGGCAGCGCGAACGTGTGGCGGCGGAATCCCGTGGCCCGGTCGCGGCGGGCAAGCCGCTGCGCGGCCCGGCTGGCGATGTCGGCAGGTCGGCGCGTTCGGTCCATGGTCCTTCAATCTAAGGACTATCCGCCGCCGAGGCGAGTCGTGTGGGCGGAATCGTCGGGCGGCATGAACGAATCCGCACCTGGCGGCGTCTGAAGCTTCGAACCCAACGCCGAATGCCGGCTCAGGAGAGATTTTCATGCTGAACGCCGACGATATCATGCTGGTGCGAAC
Source organism: Xanthobacteraceae bacterium (assembly GCA_035259885.1). Taxonomy (GTDB): domain Bacteria; phylum Pseudomonadota; class Alphaproteobacteria; order Rhizobiales; family Xanthobacteraceae; genus DATFWC01. The sequence goes on along the minus strand of DATFWC010000046.1, from coordinate 15,169 downwards.
GAGCTTTGCGCGCGTGGTGCCGGTCAAGGATGCCGCCGCTGACCTGTTCTACGCGCGGCTGTTTGAGCGCGCGCCGCACCTGCGCACGCTGTTTCCCGCCGATCTGCGCCAGCAGAAACAGAAGCTCATGACGATGATCGCTGCGGCGGTCGGCGCCCTGCACGACCTCGAGGCGCTCGTTCCCAAGCTCAAGGCGCTGGGCATGCGCCACGCGGGCTATGGGGCGACGGCGCAGCATTACGACGTGGTCGGCGACGTGCTTCTGCTGACGCTCGCGCGCGCCCTCGGCGACGCCTTCACGCCGAACGTCCGCGCCGCCTGGACGAAGGTCTATGGCGTGCTGGCCGCGACCATGCAGGCCGGTGCAGCCGAGCTCGGAGAGATGCAGGCCGCAGAGTGAGATGGATGCACCGTAGGTGGGCAAAAGGCGCATTCTCCGCGGCTTCAGCATGTGAGGCGGGGCGCGCCTTTGCCCACCAGAATTGGCGCCGCCGCATGGTGGGCAAACGCGCGTCCAATCGCATCATGCGTTGAGCTTTCGCTGTACGGCGCGCGTTTGCCCACCCTACGGAGCCTTGACCACCTGCTCGGCAATTTCACGCAGCGCCTCGGCGTCGAGCGGAAAATCTTGCGCCATCCAGGCGGTCTCGGCGGCGCGCAGTGCGGCGCCGAGACGCGGCCCTTTCGGCACGCCGCGCTTGAGCAGGTCGGCGGCCTTGAGCGGAAACGCCGGCGCGGTCCACCGCTGCGGCAAGGTCGCGAGTTCGCGCCAGGCGGAATCCGCCGCGCCGTCGGGCGAACGCGACCACGCGAGCAGGACGCGATCGGTGAACTGCGCCGGGCCGAGGCGATAGAGCAGGGCGCGTCCGCCCTGCGCGGCCGCCGACGGGGCGACGCGCCACCAGGCGTCGGCCATCGCGGCCAGGCGCTCGTGCTCGGTATTGAACAGACGCAGCCGCTGGCGCAGGCGTTCGGCATCCTCGGCGACGAACACGCTGAGCGCGCCGAGCCGGCGCACCGGGTCGGGCTCGAGGCCGAGCGCCGCCTCCAGCTTGGCCATGTTGCTCATGCTGACGAGCAGCGGCACGCCGCCGAGCACTTTGCCGAGAATCCCCGCTTCCGCCATGACGGCCAAGGTCGGCACGGCGCGCGGGGCGCTGAGGAGCTTCATCAACTCCATGCGGATGCGCTCGCGCGACAACAGATCCAGGCCGTCGCGCGCCACGATCGCGGCATGCAGGCCGGCGGCGTCGGGCGGCCCCTCGCCGTAGCGCGCATGGAAGCGGAAGAAGCGCAGGATGCGCAAGAAATCCTCGGCGATGCGCGTCGCCGGATCGCCGATGAAGCGGACGCGCTGCGCCGCGAGATCGGCGAGGCCGCCGACATAGTCGTGCACCGTCCCGTCAGCCGACACCGACAGGGCATTGATGGTGAAGTCGCGCCGCTCGGCGTCCGCCTTCCAGTCGCGGCCGAAGCGCACATTGGCCTTGCGGCCGAAGGTCTCGATATCCTCGCGCAGCGTCGTCACTTCCATCGGATGTCCCGCGACGACGACCGTCACGGTGCCGTGGTCGATTCCCGTCGGCACCGCCTTGTAGCCGGCGGCCTGGACGCGACGGATCACTTCCGGAGGTGTTGCGGTGGTCGCCACGTCGATCTCGCCCGGCGTCATGCCGAGCAACGAGTCGCGCACGGCGCCGCCGATCGCGCGCGCCTCTTCGCCGTCGCGATCGAGCACGGCGAGGAGCCGGGCCAGCGGGCTGTCCTTCAGCCAGGTGGCGCCGGCGAGGTTTTTCGTCGTGCGTCCGTTCGTCGCTGTTGCGCTCACTGCGTCTTCCCCGGCACCAGCTTGCCGTCCTCGAGATGGGCCGGGACATAGGTCGAGCCGGGCGGCGCGCCAGAGAACTGCGCGATGACGACGAAGCTGCCCACCACCAGCACCAGCGCCGCGATGGTGAGCCACGCGAGAGTGGACCACGACCACGCATTCGGATCGAGCACGCCGGCGCGCGTCGCCGCCAGGAACACGGCGTAGAGCACGAACGGCGCCAGGAACAGCGCAAGCTCGGTGAGAACCGGGCGAATCATGCCGGCCGTCGCCTCATTGGCGATAAATCCGCTCGAACAGGTTGCGCAGGATGCCGGCGGTCACGCCCCAGATGTGGTGCTCGCCGAACGGGATGGCGTAGACGGTGCGCGTCATTCCCTTCCACTCGCGGCTCTGCAGCTTGTGATTCTCCTCGGCCATGAGAAAGGCGAGCGGCACCTCGAACACGCCGTCGACCTCGGCGCGGTTGAGGTCGAGCCGTAAGTCCGGCTCGATGCGCGCGAGCGTCGGAACGATGCGATAGCCGAGCGTCGTCATGTAGAGATCGAGATAGCCGATGGGATCGACGAAGCGCCGCGCGAGGCCGATTTCCTCCTCGGCCTCGCGCAAGGCGGCGGCGAGCGGGCTCGCGTCGCCCGGTTCGATCTTGCCGCCCGGAAACGACACCTGGCCGGCGTGGTCGGGCAGGTGCGCGGCGCGCTGGGTGAACAGCACGGTCGGCTCCGCGCGCGCGATGATCGGAACCAGCACCGCCGCCGGGCGGATCGGGCGCACCTCGGCGATCGCCCGCATCACGGGATCGATGTCGTGATCGCCGCGTGCCGGCGTGATGGCCGGATCGTCGAGGCCGGGCGGCACGTTGAGAGTGAGCCGCGCCCGCGCGCGCTCGAAAACGTCATCACGTAGCGAGCGTCCGATCGTCGCAGCCGTGCTCACGCGAAGTCCTTCAACTGATCCGCCGGCGCCATGACGAAGAACGCACCCCCCGACGCAATGCCGAACATGCGGGCGCCATCGATGTCGCGTTCCTCGCCGAGCTCGACCAGATCGTAGAACAAGGCCCGCGTCACCTTGGCCCAGAGATCGCGGCGGACGTGCAGGTAGGGTTTGAGGCCGCCGGAATGAGGTTCGGGATCGAAACGTAGCGCATGATCGGGCCCGCAAGCCACCCAGTCGTCGACATTGGTGCGGAAATGCAGCGTCCGGCCGGTGGCCGTTGTTTCCACGCGCATCTCCACCGCCAGGAACGGGGCGTCGTCGACCGTGATGCCGCATTTTTCCACCGGCGTCACGAGGTAGTGCTTGTCGCCCTCGCGCTTGAGCACCGAGGCGAACAGCCGCACCAAAGCCGGTCGCCCGATCGGCGTCTTGAGGTAGAACCACGTGCCATCGGCGGCGATCCGCATGTCGAGGTCGCCACAGAACGGAGGATTCCATAAATGTACGGGCGGAGGCCCTTTGACACCGGCTTCTCGCGCGGCGCCCGCAATGGTGTCGAGGCCGGCGGCTTTGGGCTGCATTTGTTTCGCCATGATTGGCGCTATCCTACACAATTATCTCACGGTTTTGCTCGCGCGATCGTGACATGAGGTCGGCCAGCACCAACGGGGAAAAATATCGTAAGCTTGTGGCCGAACGGGGAATCAGCCGTCTGACAACGGGCTTCTGGATCAAAATCGCGGCTGGCAAAGTTGTTGCATGACGGAATCGGACTTGTCCCAGGACCAGAGCAAGACAGGAGCAGGCGATATGGCCGTGTCCGGCGCTGACGGCATTGAAAAACTTGAGGATATGATCGTGCGCGCGGCCGAGTCGACGGCCGCCCATGTGCGCGCCGCCAAGACCGGCATCGCCAGCGTCATCTTTGGCCAGGAACGAGTGGTCGAGCGCGCCCTGATCACCATCCTGTCGGGCGGCCATGCCCTCCTGGTCGGCGTGCCGGGCCTCGCCAAGACCAAGCTGGTCGAGACCATGGGGATCGTGCTCGGCATGGACGCGCGGCGCATCCAGTTCACGCCCGACCTGATGCCGTCCGACATTCTCGGCACCGAGGTGCTGGAGGAAAGCCCGGGCGGCAAACGCAGCTTCCGCTTCATCGCCGGGCCGGTCTTTGCCCAGCTGCTGATGGCCGACGAGATCAACCGCGCGAGCCCGCGTACCCAGTCGGCGCTGCTGCAGGCGATGCAGGAGCAGCACGTCACCGTGGCGGGCGTGCGCCACGACCTGCCAAAGCCGTTCCACGTGCTGGCGACGCAGAACCCGCTGGAGCAGGAAGGCACCTATCCGCTGCCCGAGGCGCAGCTCGACCGCTTCCTGATGCAGGTCGATGTCGACTATCCCGACCGCGAGGCGGAACGCCGCATCCTGTTCGAGACCACCGGCGCCGAGGAGACGCGGCCGAAGCCCGCTATGACGGCCGAGGACCTGATCGCGGCGCAGCGCGTCGTGCGGCGGCTGCCCGTCGGCGAGTCGGTGGTCGAGGCCATCCTGGCACTGGTGCGCTCGGCGCGCCCCGGCCCCGAGGGCGGCGACGCGGCAAAATTCATTGCCTGGGGCCCCGGGCCGCGCGCCAGCCAGGCGCTGATGCTGGCGGTGCGCGCCCGCGCGCTGCTGGAAGGGCGGTTTGCACCATCGGTCGACGACGTGATCGATCTCGCCACCCCGGTGCTCAAGCACCGCATGGCGCTCACTTTCGCGGCACGCGCCGACGGCGAAACCATTGATGGCGTGATCGGTCGGCTGAAGGCGCGTATCGGGTAAGTCGATGGCCGAAGCGACTGGCGCGAGCGAACACGAACTGGAGGCAACCCGGCGGGCGACCGGCGAGGGGCACTCGCTGGCGGCCAGCATCCCGCGCCTCATCCTCGAGGCGCGCCGGGTGGCGGCGACCGTGATCCATGGATTGCACGGGCGACGGCGCGCGGGTTCGGGCGAGAATTTCTGGCAATACCGCCGCTTCGTCTCCGGCGAGCCGGCGCACCGCGTCGACTGGCGCCGCTCCGCGCGCGACGAGCACCTTTATGTGCGCGAGCAGGAGTGGGAGGCCGCGCACACGGTGTGGATCTGGCCCGACCGCTCGCCCTCGATGCTGTTCGCCTCGGCCATGGTGTGGGAGACCAAGCTCGACCGCGCCCTGGTGGTCGCCTTCGCGCTGGCGGAAGTCCTGGTCGAGGGCGGCGAGCGCATCGGAATTCCCGGCATCATGCGCCCGACCGCCAGCCGCGACGTGATCGAGCGCATGGCCGAGGCGATCGTGCATGACCCGCTGCCGCGCGCAAGCCTGCCGCCGTCGTTCGCGCCGTCGCCGCTGGCCGAGGTCGTCGTGCTGTCGGACCTGTGGAGTCCGATCGGCGAGGTTCATTCCACCATCGCGCAGCTGTCGGCGACGGGCGCCCATGGACACGTGGTGCAGGTCGTCGATCCGGCCGAGGAGACGTTCCCATACTCCGGACGCATCGAATTCTTCGAGCCCGAGGGCGCCGGCGCCATCACGGCAGGACGCGCCGAGACCTGGCGCGCCGACTATGAGCTGAGGGTCGAGCGTCACCGCACCGAGATCCGGGCGGAGACCGACCGGCTCGGCTGGTCGTTCGCCATCCATCGCACCGATCGCCCGGCGACCGACCTGCTGCTGTGGCTGCACAACAGCATGGGGGCCGGCCCGCGTGGAACCGGCATCAACCGTTGGCATGGCGTTCCGCTGACCGGAGGCCAGCCATGATGGGGCTGCCGCTCGCGTTCGCCGAACCGCTGGTGCTGCTCGGGCTGCTGAGCCTGCCGGTGCTGTGGTGGCTGCTGCGGCTGATCCCGCCCCGGCCGCGGCGCGTCCACTTCCCGCCGACGCGGCTCCTGTTCGACATCGCACCGCGCGAGGAGACGCCGTCGCGCACCCCATGGTGGCTGCTGCTGCTGCGCCTGGCCCTGGCCGCCTTGCTGATCATCGCGGCGGCCGGGCCGCTATGGAATCCGCCCATTGCCACGTCATCGGCGGCCGCCCCGCCGGCGCTTCTGATCGACGACGGCTGGGCGTCCGCCGCCACCTGGGACAAGCGCATGCGCACGGCCGAGGATCTCGTCGCCCGCGCCGAAACCAACAAGACCGGGATCGCCATCATCCTCCTGTCGGAAACCGCGCGCGACATCTCGCTCGAAACGCCGGGCGCGGCGCGCGTGCGGCTCGGCCAGATCCGGCCCAAGCCGCACACGATCGAACGCGCCGAGGCGCTGCCGACCATCACGCGCTTTCTCGCCGCCACGCCCGAGGCAGAGATCTTCTGGCTGTCGGACGGCGTCGACCTCGGCCGCTCGGCCGAGTTCGTCGAAGGCCTGGCCAAGGCGGCCAGCGGCCGCCCTGTCACGGTCGTCGAAGGCGGGATCGAGCCGGCGCGCGCGCTCGCCGCGGCGGAGAACACGGCTGGCGCACTCACGGTCAAGGTGCTGCGCGCGGCGACCGATGGCGGCGACAACGGCGTGGTGCGCGCGCTCGACCTCAAGGGTCTGCCACTCGCCGATGCCCGCTTCGCCTTCAAGTCGGACGAGCGCGAGGCCGATGCGCAGTTCGATATGCCGGTGGAAATCCGCAACGACATCGCGCGGCTGGAGATCGCCGGCGAGCGCTCGGCCGGCGCCGTGCAACTGCTCGACAAGCGCTGGCGGCGGCGTACGGTCGGCGTCGTCTCCGGCGCCACCAGTGAAACCGCGCAGCCGCTGCTCGCCTCGACCTATTACCTGGCGCGTGCGCTCGGACCCTTTGCCGACATGCGCATTGCCGATCGCACTTCGCCGGCGGAAGCCGTCAAGCAGTTTTTAGACCAGAACCTGCCGATGCTGATCCTCGCCGATGTCGGCACCGTTGCCGGCGACGTGCATGACCGGCTGGCGCGCTGGATCGACGATGGCGGCGTGCTGGTGCGGTTCGCCGGCCCGCGGCTGGCCGGGTCCGACGACGATCTGGTGCCGGTCAGGCTCAGGCGCGGCGGCCGCATTCTCGGCGGCAGCCTGAGCTGGGACCAGCCGCAGCCGCTGGCGGCGTTCTCGCGCGATGGTCCGTTCGCCAACATGACGGTGCCGAACGACGTGATGGTGACGCGGCAGGTGCTGGCCGAGCCGGACTCGGGGCTCAGCGAGCACACGTGGGCGACGCTGGTTGACGGCACGCCGTTGGTCACCTACGTGCGCCGCGGCAAGGGAGTTTTGGTGCTGTTCCACGTCACGGCCGATACGCGCTGGTCCAACCTGCCGCTGTCGGGGGCCTTCGTCGACATGCTCAAGCGCATCGTCGAACTGGCTGGCACCAGCACCGCGACCGAAGCGGGCGCATCCTCCTCGTCGCGCATCCAGCGCGAGGTCGTGCCGCCGACCCGCGTGCTCGACGGGTTCGGCGCGTTCGGTCCGCCGCCACCGACGGCGCGGCCGGTGCCGGCGAACTTCGTCGGCCGCGGCACCGCCGATCATCCGCCGGGATTCTACGGCCCGCCGGAAGGACTCCTGGCCGTGAACACGCTGGCTCCGTCCGACCGGCTCAACCCGGTCGACTTCGGCCCGCTCAATGCCCGCCGCGAGGCCTATCGCCAGGGCGAGCCGCAGGACCTGCGCGCGCCGCTGTTCCTCGCCGCGCTGTCGCTGCTGGTGCTCGACGCGCTGGTCGTGTTCTCGTTGGCTGGCGGCATTCGCCGCCTGCTGCCGGCCCGCCGCATGGCGGCCGGCGTGCTGCTCGCCGCCGCGCTGGCAGCAGCTCCGCCCGACCGGCTGCGCGCCGGGCCGGCCGACGATCAGGTCGCCATGAAGTCGACCACCGAGACCAAGCTCGCCTATGTCATCACCGGCGACGCCGAAGTGGACGCCATCAGCAAGGCCGGATTGCAGGGCCTGACCATGTTCCTCGCCCAGCGCACCGCGCTCGAGGCGGGGGAGCCGATCGGCCTCGACATCGGGCGCGACGAACTCGCCTTCTATCCGTTGATCTACTGGCCGATCGTGCCCGGCGTGGCGCGGCCGCCGGCCGAGGCCCTGGCCCGCGTCGACACCTATATGAAACAGGGCGGCACCGTGCTGTTCGACACGCGCGACGCCATCACGGCGCCGCCCGGCGCCGGCGGCGACACGCGCGGGCCCGGCATGCTGGCGCTGCGCCAGATTCTGTCGTCGCTCGACATTCCCGAACTGGAGCCGGTGCCGCGCGACCACGTGCTGACCAAGACGTTCTTTCTGCTCAAGGATTTTCCCGGACGCTACACCTCGGGCCAGCTCTGGGTGGAGGCGTTGCCGGCGGAGAGCGAGGAGGAGCCGCAGCGGCCTGCGCGCGCCGGTGACGGCGTGTCATCGGTGCTGATCACGTCCAATGACCTTGCCGGGGCCTGGGCGATGCGGCCCGACAACCAGCCGATGCTGCCGCTGGTGCCGGGCGAGCCGCGCCAGCGCGAGTTCGCGTTCCGCGCCGGCGTGAACATCGTGATGTACACGCTGACCGGCAACTACAAGGCCGACCAGGTGCACGTCCCGGCGCTGCTCGAGCGGCTGGGCCAGTAGGAGCCGCAATGGGTTTCGGTATTTCGTTCGCTCCACTGGTGCCGCCCGCCGTGCTGTGGACGGCCATTGGCGTTGCGGCGGCGGTCGCCGCGCTTCTCATCGTCGTGCGCAGCCGCGGCGCCTGGGTGCGGGCGATCGCGCTCGCCTTCCTGGCGCTGGCGCTCGCCAATCCCTCGCTCACGCGCGAGGACCGCGAGCCCTTGTCCTCGGTCGCCGCGATCGTCCTCGACCGCAGCCCGAGCCAGAGTTTTGGCGACCGCCAGAAGCAGACGGAAGCCGCACGCGAGGCGCTGATGCAGCGGCTCGGCCGCATCAACAATCTCGAAGTGCGGGTGATCGAGGCCGGCCAGGCCGACGGCGAGACCGACGGCACGCGGCTGTTCTCGGCGCTTGCGGCCGGGCTCGCCGACGTGCCGCCCGACCGCGTCGCTGGCGCCATCATGGTCACCGATGGCCGCGTGCACGATGTGCCGGGCGAAGTCGCGGCGCTCGGGTTCGCGGCGCCGGTGCACGCGCTGATCACCGGCCGTCCGGACGAGCGCGACCGCCGCGTTGCGCTGATCAACGCGCCGCGCTTCGGCATCGTCGGTCAGTCGCAGACGATAGTGTTTCGCGTCGAGGACTCCGGGGTGCGTGCGTCGTCCGCGCGCATCCGGGTGAGCCGCGACGGCGAGCAGCTCGAGGAGCGCAACGTCACGTCGGGCGAGCAGGTGCGGGTGCAGGTGCCGGTCCCGCATGCCGGCCCCAACATCGTCGAGATCGAGGCTTCGGAGCTCGAGGGCGAGCTCACGCCGGTCAACAATCGCGCCGTCGTGGTGATCGATGGCGTTCGCGACAAGCTGCGCGTGCTGCTCGTCTCGGGCGAGCCGCACTCGGGCGAGCGCACTTGGCGCAACCTGCTCAAGTCCGACGCCAGCGTCGACCTCGTGCATTTCACCATCCTGCGCCCGCCCGAGAAGCAGGACGGCACGCCGATCAACGAACTCTCCCTGATCGCGTTCCCGACCCGCGAGCTGTTCCAGCAGAAGATCAACGAGTTCCAACTCATCATCTTCGACCGCTACGCGCGCCAGGGCGTGCTGCCGATCATCTATTTCGACAACATCACGCGTTATGTGCGCGACGGCGGCGCCGTCCTGGTCGCGGCCGGGCCCGACTATGCCAGCCAGACCAGCATCTGGCGCACGCCGCTCGACCAGATCCTTCCGGCGGAGCCGAGCGGCCGCACCACCGAGCAGCCGTTCCACGCGCGCCTCACCGATCTCGGCAAGCGCCACCCGGTGACGCGCGGACTGGAAGGCTCCGACAGCGATCCGCCGCACTGGAGCCGTTTCTTCCGCCTGGTCGACACGCGCGATGCGCGCGGCACCGCCGTCATGGACGGCCCCGACGGCAAGCCGCTGCTGGTGTTGTCGCGCGAAGGCGAGGGGCGCGTGGCGCTGGTGCTGTCGGACCACATCTGGCTGTGGGCGCGCGGCTACGAAGGCGGCGGGCCGCACCTCGACCTGTTGCGCCGGCTGTCGCACTGGCTGATGAAGCAGCCGGACCTCGAAGAGGAGGCGCTGCGGCTCTCGGTGCAGGGCAAGCAGCTCATGGTGCGGCGCCAGACCATGGAGGACAGCGTCGGCGAGGTGACGCTTACCCAGCCGTCGGGCGCCACCCAGAGCTTGACGCTCAAGGCCACCGAGCCCGGCCTGTGGACCGGCAGCGTCGATGCCAACGAGCTCGGCCTGTGGCGCGCCACCGACGGCAAGCTCACGGCGCTGATCAATGTCGGGCCAGCCAATCCGCGCGAGTTCGCCGAGGTCACGTCGACCACCGACGTGCTCGCCACGCTCGCCAATGCCACCGGCGGCGACGTGCGCCGGCTCACCGGCGGCACCGGTGTTCCACGCGTGCTGGCGGTGCGCTCGACCGACACGTTCAAGGGCGACGACTGGATCGGACTGAAGATGCGCGACGCCAGCGTGGTGCGCGGGATCGGCGTGCTGCCGGTGTTCGCCGGCCTGATCGGGCTCTTGCTGCTGGTCGGCAGCCTCGCCGCCACGTGGGCGCGGGAAGGGCGGTAAATGTACTCCGCTGTCATCCCGGCCGAGCGCCGAGGGCGCGAGAGCCGGAATCCATGACCGCCGTCATCTGAAAATTGCGGGCCCGGCGGTCATGGGTCCCCGCCTTCACGGGGACGACGGAAGCTCCGAGCGCTTACACCGGCACCCGCACGGTCGCGCGCAATCCCCCCATCGGGCTGTCCGACAACAGAATGTCGCCGCCATGCGAGCGGGCGATGTCGCGCGCAATGGCGAGGCCGAGCCCGGTGCCGCCTTCGTCCTGATTGCGGGCGTCGTCGACGCGGAAGAACGGCTTGAACACCTCGTCGCGCAACGGCGGCGGGATGCCAGGGCCGTCGTCGTCCACCGTGACCGTGAGGTAGCGGTGGTCGCGATGCCCGGTGATGGCGATCGACGGCGCGAAGTGCGCCGCGTTCGACACCAGGTTGGCGAGGCAGCGCTTGAAGGCGGCCGGCCGCACCGTGACGATCGGGACGCCGTGAAACACCACGCTGGCGCTGTGGCCGTGCCGCTCGGCGTCGCTGCGCAGCTCCTCCAGGAAGGCGGCCATGTCGGTGGGCGCCGCCGGCTCGCCGGAATCGCCGCGCGCGAACGCCAGATAGGCCTCGATCATGTGTGCCATCTCGTCGACGTCCTTCTTGAGCGCGGCGAGCTCGGGGCCATCATCGAGCAGCGCGAGCTCGAGCTTGAACCGCGTGAGCAGCGTGCGCAGGTCGTGCGAGACGCCGGCCAGCATGGTGGTGCGCTGCTCCAGGGTGCGCTCGACGCGCCGCTTCATCTCGACGAAGGCGTGCGCCGCCCGCCGCACCTCGCGGGCGCCGCGCGGATGGAAATCCGGCACCTCGCGGCCCTTGCCAAAGCTTTCCGCCGCGTCGGCCAGCGCCAGGATCGGGCGGATCTGGTTGCGCAGGAACAGGATCGCGACGCCGAGCAGGATCACCGACGTCCCCACCATCCACACCAGGAAGATGTGCGAGTTGGACGCGTAGGCCGCGTTGCGCCGCGCGAACACCCGCATCACCGTGTCGTCGAGCTGGATGCGGATCTCGACCAGCGACGACCGGCCCACCGTGTCGATCCAGAACGGCCGCCGGATCTGGCGGCTGATCTCGCGCGACAGCGCCTGGTCGAGCAGCGAGAAGAAGGGTTTTGGCCCGGTCGGCGGCAGGTCGGCGCCAGGCAGGAAGTCGACGCTCAGGCCGAGGCGCTCCTGCGCGATGCGCTGAATTCGCGCCTCGTTGGTCTCGGCGGGCGGCTTGCCGGGGTCGGTGTTGCGATAGAGATCCGCCGAACTGCGATAGAAATCGATCAGCGCCGCGATGTCCTGCGTCACGGCGGCGGACAGCCGGTACGTCACCGTGTTCCAGTGGCGCTCCATGAACACGAAGGCCACCACCGACTGCAGTATCACCATCGGGGTCACGATGATGAGCAGCGAGCGGGCGTACAGGCCCGTCGGCATGAAGCTCTTGAGCCATTGGCCGAACCGATCCCAGACGTCGATCAGCCGGGCTCCTGCCGAGCGCAGCGTCAATCCGAGATCGAGCGTCGTCATGTCGGGACCATCAGCCGATAGCCTATCCCGCGCACCGTCTGCACGAACAACGGATTGGCGGGGTTGCTCTCGATTTTTCGCCGCAGGCGATTGACCTGGACGTCGACGGCGCGGTCGCTGCTCGATCCGCCGTCGCCGGCGAGCGCGCCGCGCGGGACCGTCTCGCCTGGACTGGCGGCGAGCACACGCAGCATCTCGCGCTCGCGGTCCGTGAGGTGGACGATCTCGTCGCCCCGCCGCAACTCGCCGCGCGAGAGGTGAAACACGAAATTGCCGAACCGGATCGATTCGCGCGGCGGGGTCGGCGCCGGCCGCGCGTGGCGCAGGATGTTGCCGACGCGCAGCGACAGCTCGCGCGGCTCGAACGGCTTGGACACGTAGTCGTCGGCACCGAGCTCGAGGCCGGCGATGCGGCTCTCCGCCTCGGCGCGCGCCGTGAGCATCAGGATCGGCACGCGCGACGACGCACGGATGGCGCGCGCCAGGTCGAAGCCGGATTCGCCCGGCATCATGACGTCGAGAATCAGGAGATCGAACTTGAGGCCATCGAGCTTGGCGCGCGCCTCGGCGGCGGTCTCCGCCGTGGTGACGCGGTAGCCCTCGCTGTTGAGATAGCGCGACAGCAGATCGCGGATGCGCCGGTCGTCGTCCACGACCAGGAGATGCGGCGCATCGTCGGCTGGCGTGATCGGCTCGACCACCATGGCGGTCAGGCCCTGGCGCGCCGCGTGCGGTCCGCCCGCGCGATCAGGCGCAGGACCTCGTCGCGGCCTTCCGGGTCCAGCAGGGCGGTGAGGAAGCGGCGCGCGGCGTCGTGCGTTCCCGGCCCGAGCTCGGCGAGAGCGCGGGCGATGCGCGCGGTTTGCAGGGCGGCGAGCCGCATGGCCAGAGCTTCGCCTTTGCTCGTGGCGTAGAGAAGGCGCTGGCGGCGATCGTTCTCGCCCTCCTTCTGCACTACATAGCCCTGGTCCACCAGCTGCTTGAGCACGCGGCCCAGGGACTGCTTGGTGATCTTCAGGATTTCCAGCAGGTCGGCAACCTTCATCCCGGGATTGCGGTTGACGAAATGCAGGACGCGGTGGTGCGCCCGTCCGAACCCGAATCGGGCCAATGCCTCGTCCGGATCGCTGACGAAGTCGCGGTAGGCGAAGAACAGAAGCTCGATCAGGTCCCAGGTCGGCTCGTCCACGGCCGGCGCGGCCGCCGTCTCATCTGCCATCGCCCGGCCGGTCGAAATAATTATGTCAGCCATGTTGACATATTTCGGTTTGTTTGTTACTCAGAACGGCCTGTCGGCGAAAGGATCGTTCTCGGCCGTCAGGATGGATAGGCGGCATTGCGCTTGCCCCATAAGCGCGTTGTCATGGAGCCAACATATCGGGACTTGGCCGACGACGCAAAATCGGCGGTCTGTTCCGAGCTCAGCCCGGCGGTCCGTCGGATTCGAACTTTTCAGGAGCGAAACGCCATGGCGCAGTCCTATGACAAGATCGACGGCGTGATTTGGTACGACGGCAAGCTGGTGCGCTGGACCGATGCCAATGTGCATGTCCTCACTCACGGCCTGCACTATGCGAGCTGTGTGTTCGAAGGCGAGCGCGCCTATGGCGGAAAGATCTTCAAGGGGACGGAGCATTCCGAGCGCCTCAAGGCGTCGGCCCGCATCCTCGATTTCGAGATTCCCTATTCGGTGGCCGAGATCGACGCCGCCAAGCAGCTGGTGGTGGAGCGGAACGGGAAACCCAATGCCTATGTCCGGCCGGTGGCCTGGCGCGGCTCCGAGATGATGGGCGTCTCGGCCCAGAACAACACCATCCATCTCGCCATCGCGGCGTGGGAATGGCCGAGCTATTTCGATCCCGCCGAGCGGCTCAAGGGCATCCGCCTCGACCTCGCCGACTATCGCCGGCCCGATCCCAGGACTGCGCCGTGCCTGGCCAAGGCCGCGGGCCTGTACATGATCTGCACCGTCTCCAAGCATGCGGCCGAGCGCAAAGGCTATGCCGACGCCATGATGCTCGACTGGGAGGGCAGGGTGGCGGAATGCACCGGCGCAAACATCTTCTTCATCCGCGACGGAAAAATTCATACGCCGATCGCCGACTGCTTCCTCGACGGCATCACCCGGCGCACCGCCATCGACCTGGCCAAGCGCCGCGGCATCGAGGTGGTGGAGCGGCGAATCATGCCGGACGAGCTCACCGGCTTCTCCGAATGCTTCATCACCGGCACCGCGGCGGAAGTGACGCCGGTGTCGGAAATCGCGCAGTGGCGGTTCACGCCCGGCGCCATCACCCAGCGGTTGATGGACGATTACACCGCCGAGGTGCAGCCCAAGGGCAAGGCGGCGGCGGCCTAGCGACGCCACACGCGTTTCCGTCGCAGGTGCCGGATGAGGCGGCCGCAGCACGGATTCGCCTCACTGACCGCGGAGGCTGCGTGTCGCGCCCTGCGCGCCGCCGGGCTTCCGCTTCACCCTGGCGACCTGAGCGTCGAGCGGCGCGATGATCGCTGGGCGGTCAAGCTTCCGGGCGATCGCATCGCCTGGTTTCCCGCGGATGAGCAGGGAGAGCGAGCGCTAGCCATCGAACGCAGGGTGCTGCGCCTGCTCGCCGAGCGTTGCACCTTCGCGACGCCGAGCCTCCTGTGTGAATCGCCGGACGGCTACGACGTGCGCGCCATCGTGCCGGGACGCACCGATCCGTGGGGCGTGTTTGCCGAGGCGAGCAAGGATCCTGTGCTGGCGCGGCGGCTCGGGCGGACGCTCGGAAAGATTCTTGCCGAGCAGCATACGCGCATCACCCGCGCCGACGTGGCGGAGTGGCTGCCGGAGCGCGTGAATTGGCCCGAGTCCAGCGCCTGGATCCGGGATCGGATTGGCGATGTGACGGATGACCGGTCGTTGATCGCCGCGATTGACCGGACGCTGAACATCTATGAGCACGTCGCGGTCGATCCGGCCGATCGCGTGCTCATCCATGCCGATCTCGGCTTCCACAACGTGGTGGTCGATCCCGCGAACAACAACGTGTCCGGCGTATTCGACTATTCCGGAGCCGCCTGGGCCGACCGTCATCACGACTTTCGCTATCTCGTATTCTGCTGGGATGAGGAGCACGTGCTTGACGCCGCCCTCGAGGTCTACGGCGCGTCCGTTGCTCGCCCGCTGAGCCTCACCCGCATCTGGCT
>DATFWC010000045.1:0-11662 GCA_035259885.1 Xanthobacteraceae bacterium | reverse complement strand
AGGAACACGATGCCGTTGTTCTCCACCGCCCGGATGGCGTCCTGAACGAGCTGCTCCTGGTCGAGCAGGCGGTCGGACTCTTCGTTGATGAGGATGTCGTGCGATTCCTGCACGGTGACGCGGCGCGTCTTGGTGCGCTGGCCAAAGCCCTTGCCAAAAATATCGCCGATGGAGATGGCGCCCACCTGGGCGCCCGGCATGCCAGGGATCTCGAACAGCGGCATGCCGCCGCCCGAGGTCTGCACCTCGATCTCGATCTCCTTGTCGTCGAGCTCGCCGGCGCGCAGCTTTTTGCGGAACGACTCTTTTGTCGCCGCGCTGGCATTGGCACCGACCAGCGCGTTGATGACGCGCTCTTCCGCCGCGACCTGGGCGCGCGCCGCCACGTCCTTGCGCTTGCGCTCGCGGGTGAGCGCGATGCCGACCTCGAGCAGGTCGCGCACGATCTGCTCGACGTCGCGGCCGACATAGCCGACCTCGGTGAATTTCGTCGCCTCGACCTTGAGGAATGGTGCGCCGGCGAGCTTGGCCAGCCGCCGCGAAATCTCGGTCTTGCCCACGCCGGTCGGGCCGATCATCAGGATGTTCTTCGGCAGCACTTCCTCGCGCAGGCGCTCGTCCAGCTGCAGCCGGCGCCAGCGGTTGCGCAGCGCGATCGCCACCGCGCGCTTGGCGTCGCTCTGGCCGATGATGAAGCGGTCGAGCTCGGATACGATTTCGCGGGGCGAGAAGTCGGTCATTGCTTTGCGGGCGGCAGCGACTCGATGGTCAGGCTGCGGTTGGTATAGACGCAGATGTCGGCCGCGATGGCCATGGCCTTGCGTACGATCGCCTCGGCGTCGAGTTCGCCGTCGATGAGTGCGCGCGCCGCCGCGAGCGCATAGTTGCCGCCGGAGCCGATGCCCATCACGCCGCCCTCGGGCTCCAGCACGTCGCCGGTGCCGGTGAGCACCAGCGACACGTCCTTGTCGGCCACGATCATCATGGCTTCCAGCCGCCGCAGGTAGCGGTCCGTGCGCCAGTCCTTGGCCAGCTCCACGGCCGCGCGGGTGAGCTGGCCGGGATACTGCTCGAGCTTGCTTTCCAGCCGCTCGAACAGCGTGAAGGCGTCGGCGGTGGCGCCGGCAAAGCCGCCGATCACGTCGCCCTTGCCGAGCCGCCGCACCTTCTTGGCATTGGACTTGACGATGGTCTGGTTGATCGAGACCTGGCCGTCGCCGCCGATCACCACCGTACCGCCTTTGCGGACCGTCAGGATGGTGGTGCCGTGCCAGAGGTCGGGCTGGGAGGATTGCATCGGAAGGAGCCTGGGTGTCGCGTCAGATGTAAGGAGTGGGGGTGGTTAATGCAAACCGCACCATTTGCCACAGGCGCAGTGGCGCAAGCAGAGCGCGCCTGCTAGAAGGCCGCGCAATCAGCAAGGCGTGTCCATGCGCAAGGCCTCTGTCAGGCGTAAGACCAAGGAAACCGACGTTCAGGTCGAGATCGATCTCGACGGCGACGGCACGTCAGCGATCGCGACCGGCATCGGGTTCTTCGACCACATGCTGGACCTGCTGGCGCGCCATTCCCGCATCGCCATGCGCATCGAGGCCAAGGGCGACCTGCACATCGACCACCACCACACTACCGAGGATGTAGGGATCGCGCTCGGCCAGGCCGTACGGCAGGCCCTGGGCGACATGAAGGGCATCACCCGCTATGCCGACGTGCACGTGCCCATGGACGAGGCGCTCACCCGGGTGGCGATCGACATTTCCGGCCGGCCCTTCCTCGTGTTCAAGGCCGCGTTCGGGCGCGACAAGGTGGGGGCGTTCGACACCGAGTTGGTGCAGGAATGGTTCCAGGCCTTCGCCATGAATGCCGGCGTGACGCTGCACGTGGAGACGCTGTACGGGAGCAACGACCACCATATCGCGGAGTCGTGCTTCAAGGGCCTGGCGCGAGCGCTGCGCACGGCCATCGCCATCGACCCGCGCGCCGCCGGCGAGGTGCCCTCGACCAAGGGCGTGCTCGGCGGCTGATCTTTTGGAGTGAAGCACATGGCCGTCTTTACCGTGCACGAGCCGCCGCCCGGACGGCGCGGCAGCGCCAGCGATCCGGTGCGCATCAAGTTCGTGCGCGATGGATTCTCGTTCCGCGGCTTCCTGCTCGGCCTGCTGATCGCCTGGCCGGTGGCGGCGCTGGCGTTCCAGCTGGCGGGCGCCGACGGGGCGTCGGCAGGCTCGGCTGCGCTGATCGGGCTGTTCGTCGCCATTCTGCTTGGGTTGGAGGCGGCGTCGCTCCGCCGTGTGCTGCTCGACGCCAACGGCTGGAAGAATCTCGGCGTCGTTGTGGCCGACGACCGCAATCTGGCCGAGCGGCGTTTTTTCGACGCCTGGATCGGGGCAGGCGCCGCGTCGGCGCCGCCGCCCCCGCCCGGCGCGGTCCCGCCGCCGCGCACGGCGCATCCGCCGGGCGATGTGCTCGGGCTGTTTCCCCAGCCGGGAGCGCGAGCGTGAGCGTCGCCATCGTGGACTACGGCTCCGGCAACTTGCACTCGGCCGCCAAGGCGTTCGAGCGGGCGGTGCGCGAGTCCGGCCGCGACCAGCCGATCGTGGTGACGCGCGATCCCGACGCGGTGCGTCGCGCCGACCGCGTGGTCCTGCCGGGCGTCGGCGCCTTCGCGGATTGTCGCCGCGGGCTGGATGCGGTCGACGGGATGGTCGAGGCGCTGGAGGAAACCGTGCGCCGCAACGGCAGGCCGTTTCTCGGCATCTGCGTCGGCATGCAGCTGATGGCAGAGCGCGGCCGCGAATATGAAGTCACGCCCGGCCTCGGCTGGATTGCCGGCGAGGTCGACCGCATCGTGCCGCGCGATCCGGCATTGAAGATTCCGCACATGGGGTGGAACACGCTGAACGAGGTGCGCCCGCACCCGCTGCTCAAGGGCCTCGGGCTCGGATCGCAAGGCCGGCATGCCTATTTCGTGCACTCGTATCAGCTCAAGCCCGACAACCGCGCCGACCTCGTGGCCGAGGCCGACTATGGCGGCCCGGTCACCGCCGTGGTGGCGCGCGACTCTTTTGCCGGCACCCAGTTCCACCCGGAAAAGAGCCAGCGCCTTGGCCTGGCGCTCATCGCCAACTTTCTGCAGTGGAAGCCCTGAAGTGGAAGTCTTGAGCTGACGTGATTCTCTTTCCCGCCATCGATCTCAAAGACGGCTTGTGCGTGCGCCTCGAGCAGGGCGACCCGGCGCGCGCCACCGTGTTCAACCGCGACGCCGCCGCCCAGGCCCACGCCTTCGAGGCGCAGGGCTTCGAATATCTCCATGTCGTCGATCTCGACGGCGCCTTCGCCGGCCAGCCGATGAACGCCGCCGCGGTCGACCGCATCCTCGAAGCCGTGTCGGTTCCGCTTCAGCTCGGCGGCGGCATTCGCGACACCGCGACCGTGGAGGCATGGCTGGAGAAGGGCGTCACCCGCGTGATCATCGGCACCGCAGCCGTGCGCGACCCGCCCTTCGTGCGCCAGGCCGCGCGGGATTATCCGGGGCAGATCGCGGTGGGGCTCGACGCGCGCGACGGAAAAGTGGCGGTGCAGGGCTGGGCCGAGACCTCCGAGCTCACGGCGCTGGAGATCGCCCGGCGGTTCGAGGACGTGGGCGTGGCGGCGATCATCTACACCGACGTGGCGCGCGACGGCATGCTCACCGGCCTCAATCTCGATGCCACGATCGCGCTCGCCGAAGCGGTGTCGATTCCCGTGATCGCCTCGGGCGGGCTGGCCTCGCTCGCCGACGTGCAGGCGCTGCTGGCGCCGCGGGCGCAAAAGCTCGCCGGCGCCATCGCGGGCCGCGCCCTTTATGACGGGCGGCTTGATGCCGCCGCGGCGCTCACTCTCATCCGCAACGCCCGCGCGCGCCGGTGAACCATGGCCGACGTGGTGGCGACGCTCCAGGACGCCATTCCGATCAGTCCCTGGGCGATCATGCTGTGGCTCACGGCGGCGATGGTGCTGGCGGGCCTGCTGGTTTACGGCTGGCGGCGCCTGCTGCGGTCGTGATACGGCCTGTCGCCGAGCGCCACATTGATTGCTCGAGTTCTGCGATGTTCAAGGTCCGCGTCATTCCCTGCCTCGACGTGAAGGACGGCCGTGTGGTCAAGGGCGTGCAATTCATCGACCTGGTCGATGCGGGCGATCCGGTGGCGGCGGCGATCGCTTATGACGCCGCCGGCGCCGACGAGCTCACCTTTCTCGACATCACGGCAAGCCACGAGAACCGCGGCATCATCCTCGACGTGGTGCGCCGCACGGCGGAAGCCTGTTTCATGCCGCTCACGGTCGGCGGCGGCGTGCGCAGCATCGACGACATCCGCAACCTGCTGACCTCCGGCGCCGACAAGGTGTCGATCAACACGGCGGCGGTGAACCGCCGCGCCTTCGTCAAGGAGGCGGCGGAAAAGTTCGGCGACCAGTGCATCGTGGTGGCGATCGACGCCAAAAAAGTATCCGACGCGCCGGCGCGCTGGGAGATCTTCACCCACGGCGGCCGCAACCCGACCGGCATCGACGCGGTCGATTACGCGCGCGAAGTCGTGGCGCTCGGCGCCGGCGAGCTCCTGCTCACCTCCATGGATCGTGACGGCACCCGCGCCGGCTTCGACGTTGCGCTCACGCGCGCCGTCGCCGATGCGGTGCCGGTGCCGGTGATCGCCTCCGGCGGCGTCGGCACGCTGCAGCACCTGGTGGACGGCATCCGCGACGGCCATGCCAGCGCCGTGCTTGCCGCCTCGATCTTTCACTTCGGCGAGCACTCGGTGCGGGAGGCCAAGGAATTCATGGCGCGCGCCGGCCTGCCGGTGCGCCTCGACGCGTGAGCCAAAGCTCGCCCTCGCAGGCAAGGCATTGTCATTGCCGGGCTTGTCCCGGCAATCTCTTTTGCCGTGGCACGGCGGTGCCAAATCAAGCGAGATGGCCGGCACAAGGCCGGCCATGACGAGGCTGAGAGGACTCGCATGACCCACCCGCAAAAGCTCGACCAGCCGGAAAAATATTGGGACCGTTTGTTCGCGCCGTCGTCCTGTCTCGCCATGATCACCACGGTGGATACGGACGGCCGCGTCAATGCCGCCTCGTTCGGCACCTGCGTGCGCGTCAACCACGCGCCGGTCTACATTGCGTTCACCACCAACATGGAGAGTGACATCGCGCTCGGCCACACCGCCGCCAACGTGCTGGCCACGGGCGAGTTCGTCGTCAACCTGCCGGCGTTCGACCGCGCCAGCCTGGAGAAGGTGCGGGTGGTGGGACTGCCGTTCGCGCGTGGCGTCGACGAGCTGACGAGGGCCGGCCTGACCGCCCTTCCGGCGACGCGCGTGCGGCCGCCGCGCATCCTTGAATGCCCGCGCCATTTCGAGTGCGAGGTCGAATGGACCAAGCAATGGTTGCATAGGCTCATGGTGGTGGGCCGGGTCGTGGCGGCTTCCGTCGACGCCGACAAGGTGGACTCCGAGGGCTATGTCCTGTGGGACAGGGTGAAGCCGGCGCACTATTGCGGCGCGCCCTACGGCGGCCTGTTCGTCGCCGCCTGCGAGACGATGCGGGTCGACATTCCCTACGAGGGGCCGGAAGTGGCGCTGCACCTGCGCAACGAACGGGCGATGTTCCGGGACGCCTGACGCGGCGCCGGCGCGGTTTGCCGCACGCCGCGAAGGTTCTGGACCCGTCCGGCGGAACGTGCCATTCGACAAGGGACGCAAATGCCAGAAGGGCCGTTCCGTGGCGCAGTCTCAAGAACAATTTACGTTGCAGGCGCTGGCCGACCGGGTGAAGGCGCGGGCCCAGGCGAGCGCCGACGAGTCGTATACGCGCAAACTGCTCGACCGCGGCATCGCCCATTGCGCCAAGAAGCTGGGCGAGGAGGCGATCGAGACCGCCATCGCGGCCATCGCCGAGGACCGCGAGCGGGTGATCGCCGAGACCGCCGATCTGCTCTATCATCTGCTGGTCGTGCTGGAGGCCCGCGGGATCACGCTGGCCGAGGTCGAGAGCGCCCTGATGGAGCGCACGGCCAAGACCGGCCTGGAGGAGAAGGCGTCGCGTCCGCGCGACTGATGGAGGCGGACATCGACATGGACCAGCGCGCCGACATCCAGCTCTCGCCCTACCGCATCTTTTCGCGCGCCGAGTGGGCGGGGCTGCGCGCCGATACGCCCATGACGCTGGGCTCCGGCGAGATCGCCCAGCTGCGCTCGCTCAACGACCGGCTCGACCTCGCCGAGGTGGAGGAGATCTACCTGCCGCTGTCGCGCCTGTTGTCGATGTATGTGGAGGCGACGCAGCGGCTGTTCGTGGCGCAGCAGCGCTTCCTCAGCACCGAGGACGTCAAGATGCCGTACATCATCGGCGTCGGCGGCTCGGTGGCGGTGGGAAAGTCCACCACGGCGCGCGTGCTGCAGGCGCTGCTCGCGCGCTGGCCCAATGTCCCGCGCGTCGAGCTGATCACAACCGACGGCTTCCTCTATCCCAACGCGGTGCTGCAGCGCGAAGACCTGATGGAGAAGAAAGGCTTTCCCGAAAGCTACGACCTGAACGCACTCCTGCGCTTCCTCTCCGATGTGAAGGCGGGCAACCGTCCGGCGCGCGCGCCGGTGTACTCGCATCTGATCTACGACGTGATGCCCAACCAGTGGGTCGAGGTCGACCATCCGGACATTCTCATCGTCGAGGGTCTCAACGTGCTGCAGGCCGGCCGCCCGCCCAAGGACGGCAAGGCGATCCCGTTCGTGTCTGACTTCTTCGACTTCTCGGTCTACCTCGATGCCGACGAGGAGGTGCTGCGCGACTGGTACGTCGACCGCTTCCTCACGCTGCGCTCAACCGCGTTCCGCGATCCGGTGTCGTACTTCCACCGCTACGCAAGACTGTCCGATGCCGAGGCGGTGGAGACCGCCACGTCTATCTGGGGACGCATCAACCTGGTCAATCTGCGCGAGAACATTCTTCCCACGCGCCAGCGCGCCGACCTCATCCTGTCCAAGAGCGCTAATCACATGGTGGAGCAGGTGGCGCTGCGGCGACTGTGATCATGACGACGGATAGACCGGCAACCCACCCGTGATGCCTATCGAGGCTCGATCAAGCGATCAATGGTGATCGGGAATTTGCGCACGCGGATTCCTGTGGCGTGCCAAACGGCGTTCGCGACCGCGCCGGCGGTGCCGGTGATGCCGATCTCGCCCACACCCTTGATGCCGAGCGCATTGACGTGCGGATCGCGTTCCTCGACCAGGATCGCTTCGAGCGACGGCACATCGGCGTTCACCGGAATGTGGTACTCGGCCAGATTGGCATTCATCGGACGGCCGGACCGCGGATCGATGACGGCCTGCTCGTGCAGCGCAAACGACACGCCCCAGATCATCCCACCCTGGAGCTGGCTCTGCACCATGCGCGGGTTGATGATGCGGCCGGCCGCGAAGGCGCCGACGACGCGCGTCGCGCGCATCTGCCCGAGATCGGGATCGACCTTGACCTCGGCGAACACGGCGCCATGCGCATGCATGGCGTAGTCCGCCTGGGCCGCCGCATCGGCCGCGCCGGTGCCGTGACCTTCGATCTGCGCCAGCCCGGCGCGGCCGAGGATATCGGCATAGCGCTCACTGCGGCTTTCGTCATCGCGGCGGAGCAGGCGGCCGTCGCGAGCGATGACACCGGCATTGCCGGCGCCGAACAGCGGCGAGCGCTGGTCGTTGGTAGCAAGATTGGCGAGCCGGGCGATGACGTCGGCACCGGCATTGTGGATCGCCATGCCGGCGGTGGCGGTGTGGGCCGAGCCGCCGGCAATACCGGCATCGGGGAGGTCGGACGTGCCGGAGCGAAACTCGAGCTGATCGATATCGAGCCCGAGCGCATCGGCCGCGATCTGCGCCAGCGCGGTCCAGGCGCCCTGGCCCATATCGTGGGCGCCGATCTCCATCACGCCGCTGCCGTCGCGGCGCAACACCGCCCTGGCATTGCCCGCGAACATGAGCGCCGGAAACGTCGCCGTGCCGACGCCCCAGCCGACAAGCAATCCTTCGGCGTCGCGCATCTGACGCGGGGCGAGCGGGCGGCGCGCCCAGCCGAACCGTTCGGCGCCTTGCCGATAGCATTCGCGCAAGGCTTTGGAGGAAAAAGGTCTTCCTGAAATCGGCTCGACCTCGGCATAGTTCTTGAGCCGGAAAGCCAAAGGATCCATTCCACAGGCCTGCGCCATTTCGTCGATGGCGCTTTCCAGCGCGACCGAGCCTGTCGCCTCTCCGGGAGCGCGCATGAACAGCGGCGTGCCGATGTCGCCCCGAACGGCCTCATGCGAGGTCGCGATGGCGGCGCTCCCATAGAGCGTGTGGGAAGCGTCGGAAGCCGGCTCGAAGAAGTCGTCGAACGTACTCGAGATCGTCTTGGTGTGATGATCGAGCGCGAGCAGATTGCCATCCTGGTCGGCGCCCAGGCGCAAGGTTTGCCTCGTCGGCGCCCGGTGGCCTACCGGACCGAACATCTGTTCACGACGCAGGACGAGCTTGACTGGCCTTCCCACGGCGCGAGCTGCGATGGCGCCGAGAATCTGCGGTCCGGAGATGAAGCCTTTGCAGCCAAAGCCGCCGCCGAGAAACGGGCTGCGAATGTGAATGTTGTCGGGCGGTATTCCGAACAGGCCGGCAAGCCGCGCCTGCGCGACCGCGAGACCCTGGCTCGGCGTATCGATCGACAGGGTATCGCCATCCCACGCAGCGACGATCGCATGCGGCTCCATGGGATTGTGAAACTGGGCCGGGGTCTCGTAGGTCTCGGCAGTCTTTCTTGTCGACGCCGCCAGCCCGGCCTCGACGTCGCCGCGCGTGACTTGCGCCGGGTTGCCGACACCGACAGCCGGCGGCACGAAGCTTTCGGCTGCATCGAGGCCGACCCGCGCCGGTTCGACCTCGTAGCGCGGCGCAAGCTGCGCGGCGCCTTCCGTTGCGGCCTCGAGTGTTTCGGCAATGACGACCGCGATGGGCTGGTTGGCGTAGCGCACCCGGTCGCTTTGCAGGAGATCGAGGCGAAACATGAAGGGGTCTGATTTTTCGTCTGGATCCTGCGCGAGCGTCGGCCGGTTAGCGGGCGTGATGACCTCGACCACCCCGGGATGCGCCTTCGCCGCCGCCACGTCGAGAAAGGCAACCCGCCCGCGCGCGATGCTGCTCACCGCCAGCACCGCATGGAGCATGCCGGCCGGATGCTGGTCGGCGGCATATTTTGCGGCCCCCGTCACCTTGAGCACGCCGTCGCGCCGCGTGAGCGGCTGACCGATATTCGAGCCGTGGCGAACGTGCGCGGGCGCTCGCGTAAGCGCGATGTCAGGCATGGGTGCGAACTCCGGAACTGGCGGCGAAGGGCGAACCAGGCAGTGCGGGCATTCGCTCCGGCGTGCCGGCGGCGGCGAGTGTGAGCGCGCGCACCACGACACCTTGCGCAAGCTCGATCTTGTAAGTGTTGTCGCCGGAGGGTTTTGCGGCAGCGAGGCCGGCCGCCGCCGCGCGACGAAAGAGCGACAGATTGGCCGGTGCGCCGGCCAGGATCTGCTCCGCTTCCCGCGCGCGCCATGGCTTCATGGCGACCCCACCGAGCGCCAGTCGCGCCTCGACGATCACATCTGCTTCGCGACGCAAAGCCGCCGCGGCCGAAACCACAGCAAAGGCGTAGGACGTTCGTTCGCGCACTTTCAGGTAGCGGGCATGGGCGGCGAAACGCGCGGCCGCCGCCGGAAGGCGCACGGCGACGATCATCTCGCCGGGCTCGAGCATCGTCTCGCGATCCGGCGTGTCGCCGGGCAGGCGATGGAACGTTTCGAGCGGAATCTCCCGTCGGGCCGCCCTGCCCTCGACTTCGACAACGGCGTCGAGCGCGACCAGAGCGACGCAGAAATCGGACGGATGTGTCGCGATGCAACTCTCGCTCCATCCCAGGATGGCGTGCAGCCGGTTGTCGCCGCCGCGTGCGTCGCAGCCCGCGCCGGGATTGCGTTTGTTGCAGGCGCTCGCCGGGTCGTAGAAATAGGGGCAGCGCGTCCGCTGCAGGAGATTGCCGCCGACGGTGGCAGCATTGCGCAGCTGCCCCGAGGCTCCGGACAACAGCGCCTCGGCGATCGCCGGAAAGCGGCGCGCGAAATCGCCGTGGTAAGCGAGGTCTGCATTGCGGACCAGCGCGCCGATGCGCACGCTGCCGTCGGGAAGATCCTCGATCCGGTCGAGGCCGGGAAGATGCGTGACGTCGACGAGTCGTGTCGGCGCGCTGATTCCGCCCTTCATCAGATCCAACAGATTCGTGCCGGCCGCGAGATAGGCGGCGCCAGGCTCGGCGGCGGCCGCGACGGCGTCGCGAATTGTGGCCGGCCTGACATAATCGAACGTGTTCATGCGACCTCCTTCCGGCTCGCCGCAGCGAGCGCCTTTTGCGCCGTCAACACCGCTGCGGTAATTCCCTGATATGCGCCGCAGCGACAGAGATTGCCGCTCATGCCCTCGCGCACGCGCTCGGGATCGTCACCGGCCTGACCTTCCTGGATCAGACCGATGGCGCTCATGATCTGGCCCGGCGTGCAGAACCCGCACTGCAGGCCGTCATGGGCGATGAACGCCTCCTGCACCGGATGCAGTCGGCCGGCTTGCGCCACACCTTCGATCGTCCGCACGTCGGCACCGTCGAGGCTGAGCGCAAGCGCAAGGCAGGAATTGATGCGGCGACCATCGACGATAACGGTGCAGGCGCCGCACTGGCCGCGATCGCAGCCTTTCTTGGTTCCTGTCAGGTCGAGACGTTCGCGCAATAGATCGAGGAGCGTCGTCCGTGGATCATCGAGTTCGACGTTTCGCCGCGCCCCATTTATGGTGAGGCTGATGGAAAAGTTCATGCAGTGCTCCAATGTGTTGGAAGTCGGAGCTGCGGCGGGTTCGGGAAGACTGAGGGCCCAGTCACTGTGCCGAAAAAGCTACCCGCCGCGGTAGCGACTGTGGTAACTATACGGAGGCGCCCTCCGTTTGGCAACAATTAACGGAGGACCTCTCCGTTTTGTGATCTGGACCAATGGCTGATCGACGCTGATGGGATCTCAATCTGCAAAAACGGCGCGGCGGCCCCGTTCTGACTCCGTTCGCAACCGCGAGCTCCTCCTCGAGGCCGCGGCGGCCGTCTTCGGGGGCGGCGGCCCGGATGCCAGCCTGGACGCTGTCGCCAAGCAAGCCGGGGTCGGCATCGGGACGCTCTATCGCCACTTCCCGACGCGGGAGGCGCTGTTCGAGGCGGTCTATCGCCACGAAGTGGACCAGCTCGGCGAGCTTGCGGAACGATTGGCGACCGAGGCTGCACCCGTCGATGCGTTGCGGCGCTGGCTGCATGCCAATGTGCAGCTGGTCGCCACGAAGAAGGGCATGCTGGCGGCGCTGGCATTGGCGGCGCAGAGCCGGCCGGAGCTCTACGCCTATTCGTTCGAACGGCTGACGAAGGCGATCGGATCGCTGTTGGATCGCGCTGTCGCGGCCGGAGATATACGCCAGGATATCACGCCCGAAGAGCTTCTCCGCGCGCTGGTGGGCATGTGCTACATGCACGACCAGCCCGGCTGGCAGCGCAGCGTTCTGCATCTCGTCGACATTTTCGTCGA
>DATFWC010000044.1:0-4735 GCA_035259885.1 Xanthobacteraceae bacterium | reverse complement strand
TATTGCGCCGGGCTCAAGCTCTGCCGCCATTCGGCGTCGCTCTTCTCGATCTCGAACGGTTCCGCCGCCTTGACGGCGCCGCCGCGCAACCAGCTCAGGCCTGCGATCACGGCCACACCTCCCACACCCGAAAGAAGCAATCGACGATTGATCATATGTTTCCTCCGTAGGGAATCTGCCACGCCGCTCTCATCGCGGTGCGCGCCAGTGGGCTACGATTCCCCGTTTTTCTTGCCCCACAGCTGCTCCAGGCGCTTATCGCGGCCGCAGTTGTAGCGGTAGAATTTATAGCGCACCGGATTCTTCTGGTAGAAATCCTGGTGGTAGTCCTCGGCCACGTAGAACGCGCCGGCCGGTGAAATTTCGGTCTGCACCGGCTCCTTGAAGCGCTTCTGCACGGCCTGGCGCGACGCCTCCGCCAGCCGGCGCTGGTCCTCGTCGTGATAGAAGATGCCGGCACGGTACTGCTCGCCGTGGTCGCAGAACTGCGCGTTCTTGGCCAGCGGATCGTGGTTGTGCCAGAACACGTCGAGCAGCTTCTCATAGGAGACCTTGGCCGGGTCGTACGCGACCTTGACCGCCTCGGTGTGGCCGGTGCCGCCAGCCGAGACCTGCTGGTAGGTGGGGTTCGCTACGCGGCCGCCGGTGTAGCCCGAGGTGGTGCTGATCACGCCTTCGACCTTGTCGAAGTCGGCTTCGACGCACCAGAAGCAGCCGCCCGCGAAGGTGGCGACGGCGGACTTTGCCGGCGGCGCCGGCGTCTGGGCCGGCGCGGCGACCGGGATGATGGCCGCGAGCGCGGACAACGCCGCAATGGCGATCAATCGCATGATGGTCCCGGGTTCCCTCTGGTTGCCGCCATGTGGCTGGCGTTTGCCGCCATATGGCCATTGACATACGGGCCGCCAACCCGCCACGACACTCAATTGATCTCACGTTCGCGCGACTTTGTCGCGTGATTCAACGGCTGGCGGCCGCCGGCCGCCGACCACCGGAGCCAGGATGCGTTTCGAAGGAACCAGCGGCTACGTCGCGACCGAGGATCTCAAGGTCGCGGTCAATGCCGCGATCACGCTGGAGCGCCCGCTGCTGGTCAAGGGCGAGCCCGGAACCGGCAAGACCGTGCTGGCGCTCGAGGTCGCCAAGGCGATCGGCGCGCCGCTGATCGAGTGGCACATCAAGTCGACCACCAAGGCGCTGCAGGGACTCTACGAGTACGACGCAGTGTCGCGGCTGCGCGACAGCCAGCTCGGCGATGCGCGCGTGAAGGACATCCGCAACTACATCAGGCGCGGCAAGCTGTGGGACGCATTCGTGTCGGACGAGCGGCCGGTGCTCCTGATCGACGAGATCGACAAGGCCGACATCGAGTTCCCCAACGACCTGCTGCAGGAGCTCGACCGCATGGAGTTCTTCGTCTACGAGACGGCCGAGACCGTCAAGGCGCGGCGGCGGCCGATCGTGGTCATCACGTCTAACAACGAGAAGGAGCTGCCCGACGCATTCCTGCGCCGCTGCTTCTTCCACTACATCCGCTTTCCCGATGCCGATACCATGCGCGCCATCGTCGACGTGCATTTCCCCGGCATCAAGCAGCGGCTGGTGGGTGAGGCGCTGAGAATTTTTTACGAGATCCGCGAGGTGCCGGGCTTGAAGAAGAAGCCGTCCACCTCCGAACTGCTCGACTGGCTGAAGCTGCTCCTGGTCGAGGACATCACGCCCGAGACGCTGCGCGAGCGCGATCCGAAGAAGCTCATCCCGCCGCTGCACGGCGCGCTTCTGAAGAACGAGCAGGACGTGCATCTGTTCGAGCGCCTCGCCTTCCTGGCACGGCGCGAAGGACGCTGACCGCGACGGACAGGCCGGCGGCGGCCACCGCGTTTTGATTTGCCTCAATGTCGGCGCGGCGGTAGACACGACATTATTTCACGCAACGAATTTGAGGGAGCCGCTCGCCGCGGGCGGCGGCGTTGCCGGCATCTTTCCGCCGGCCCACGGAGGCACGCATGACCACACTTGCCGTCGACAAGAATGGGCTGCAATCGAAGCTTTTGTGGGCGGCCGTGGCCGCGCTCGGCGCGGTCTCGCTCGCCATCGTGGCGCTGAGCCGGGGCGAGAGCGTCAACGCCGCATGGCTGGTCGCCGCGGCGGTGTGCGTCTACCTCGTCGCCTACCGCTTCTACGGGCTGTTCATCGCCAACAAGGTGCTGGGCATCGATCCGACGCGGCCGACGCCAGCCTACCGCCACAACGACGGCCTCGATTACGTGCCGACCAACCGCTACGTCCTGTTCGGTCATCATTTCGCGGCCATCGCCGGCGCCGGCCCGCTGGTCGGTCCGGTGCTGGCGGCGCAGATGGGCTACCTGCCCGGCACGCTCTGGATCCTCGCCGGCGTGGTGTTCGCAGGCGCCGTGCAGGACATGGTCGTGCTGTTCCTGTCGACCCGGCGCGACGGACGTTCCCTGGGCGACATGGTGCGCTCCGAGATGGGGCCGGTCGCCGGCGCCATCGCCGGCATCGGCGTGCTGCTCATCTGCATCATCATCCTGGCGGTCCTCGCCCTGGTAGTGGTGCAGGCGCTGGCCGGCAGCCCATGGGGCGCCTTCACGGTGTTCTGCACGGTACCGATCGCCTTCATCATGGGCATCTATGGCCGCTTCATCCGCCGCGGCCGTGTCCTGGAAATGTCGCTGATCGGCTTCGTGCTGCTGATGGCGGCGCTCGTCTACGGCCGCACCGTGTCGGAGACGCCCGAGCTCGCCAAGTATTTCCATCTGAGCGGGCCGACGCTGGCGCTGATGATCATCGGCTACGGCTTCGTCGCCTCGGTGCTGCCGGTATGGCTGCTGCTGGCGCCGCGCGACTATCTCTCCACCTTCATGAAGGTCGGCGTCGTCACGCTGCTGGCAATCGGCATCGTGATCGTGCGCCCCGACATGCAGATGCCGGCGGTCACCCGCTTCATCGACGGCAGCGGCCCGGTGTGGGCCGGCAGCCTGTTCCCGTTCCTGTTCATCACCATCGCCTGCGGCGCCGTGTCCGGCTGGCACTCGCTGATCTCTTCGGGAACGACGCCGAAGATGATCGAAAACGAGGGGCAGATTCCCTTCATCGGCTACGGCGGAATGCTGACAGAATCGTTCGTCGCCATCATGGCCCTGATCGCCGCCTCGGTGCTGCAGCCGGGGGTCTATTTTGCCATGAACAGCTCGGCCGCGATCATCGGCAGCGACGCCACGCAGGCCGCGCAGGTCATCGCCAACTGGGGTTTCGTGGTGACGCCCGAGATGCTGACGCAGGTGGCGCACGACATCGGCGAGATCAGCATCCTGTCGCGTACCGGCGGCGCCCCCACGCTGGCGGTCGGCATGGCGCAGATCCTGTCCGGCTTCCTCGGCGGGCAGGCCCTGATGGGCATCTGGTACCACTTCGCCATCCTGTTCGAGGCGCTGTTCATCCTCACCACGGTGGACGCCGGCACGCGCGTGTGCCGATTCATGATCCAGGACCTCGTGGGCAACGCCGTTCCGGCCTTCCGCGAGACCAAGTCGTGGACCAACAACCTGATCGGCTCCGGCCTCGCCTGCCTGCTGTGGGGCTATTTCCTGTATCAGGGCGTCATCGATCCGCTGGGCGGCATCTGGACCTTGTGGCCGCTGTTCGGCACCTCCAACCAGATGCTGGCGGCGATCGCGCTCATGCTATGCACTGTGGTGCTGTTCAAGATGAAGCGCCAGCGTTTCGCCTGGGTGACCATCGTGCCGGCGTCATGGCTGGTCGTGTGCACCGTGACGGCTGGTCTGGAAAAAGTGTTCCATCCCAACCCGGCCATCGGCTTCCTCGCCCACGCCAGGCGATTTGCCGACGCCCTGGCGGACGGAAAAGTGCTGGCGCCGGCCAAGTCGGTGACCGAGATGAGCCGCATCGTCTTCAATGACTATGTGGATGCCACGCTCGCTGCCGTGTTCGTGGCCGTCGTCCTGTCCATCGTCGTGTTCGGCGTGATCAGCATCCGCCGGGCGCTCGGAACTTCGGCACCGACCGCAGTCGAGATCGAATTCGCCGGCGCCGCCGTCGCCGGCGCGGGAGGACGCCATGTCTAACATCCTGATGCTCAAGGAGTGGAGCGTGCGCACGGCGCGGCTGATGGTCGGCATCCCCGACTATCAGACCTATGTCGAGCACCGCCGCACGAACCATCCGGATGAGCCGGTGATGACCTACGAGGAGTTTTTTGTCGAACGCCAGGAGGCGCGCTACGCGGTCGGCAAAGGCCGCTTCCGGGGTTGCTGCTGACGCGCACGTCGCGGCGCCGCGCAAAGCGCAATGCCGTCATGGGCAGGCGGGAATCTCCTGCGTCACGTCGCGGCCCGGAACGACGGTGCGCAGGTCGACGTCGCGCGCCACCGGCACGTAGCCGCCGGTCTCCGCCGTCTTGAGATAGGTGGTGATGTAAACCGGCCGATCCGGCAGGTCGCCGGCGCGGCAGGCATCCGGCCGCACCGTGATCGTGAGATTCCCGCCGCGGCGCCCGCTCGCCTCCTGCTTCTTCCTGAGCGCGTCGCGGAACGACGCGAACCGCGCGACCTCCGCCGGGTCGAGACGATAGGCGAAGACGTGCGTATTCGGCTCGAGCTCGGCGTGCAGCGCGAGCACGTCGTTGGCGTCGGAGACTTCGCGCAGCACGAAGTCCTGCGCCTCCTCTTCACCGCCCGCCAGCTTCACGCCGATG
>DATFWC010000043.1:0-8362 GCA_035259885.1 Xanthobacteraceae bacterium | reverse complement strand
GCGACGCTGCAGGCGGTTGGCGAGGCGCGCCACCACGCCCTGCAGATGCGAAAGCTGCTTGTCGAGATAGCCACGCAGCCGCTCGAGCTCCTCCGGCTCGCACAGATCCTCAGCGCCGACCACCTCGTCGAACTTGGTCGTAAACGGCCGGTAGTCGGGCCCGCGTGGCTCGTTGAGGCCGTGATGGCGCGGCCGCCACGGCTCGTTCGGCGTCTCCGAATC
Source organism: Xanthobacteraceae bacterium (assembly GCA_035259885.1). Taxonomy (GTDB): domain Bacteria; phylum Pseudomonadota; class Alphaproteobacteria; order Rhizobiales; family Xanthobacteraceae; genus DATFWC01. Next base: position 8,140 of record DATFWC010000043.1, on the reverse strand, counting down.
ACCCATGTCGGCGTCGTCGGGCATGTCGGCGGCATCGGCATCGAGCGCATCGCTGGCGCTCTCGGGCAACTCGTCGGCGGCCATCTCGGCCTCCTCGAGCGTCATGCCTTCGGCGTCCTCGGATTCCTTGGCCTCGCCTTCGCCGTCCTGCTGGTCCTGCCGGCCGTCCTGATCGCCACTGTCGTCGTCCTCGTCCTCCGAGTCGCGGCCACGGTCGTCGCCCATGTCGAGCGAATCGAGCAGGTCGTGCACGGCATCGGCGAAGCGGCGCTGGTTCTCGATCACCTTCTCGAGCCGATCGAGATTGCGGCCGGCACGATCCTCGATCCACGGCCGCCAAAGGTCGACCAGCCGGCGCGCCGCCGCCGGCGGCGGGCGACCGGTGAGGCGCTCGCGCACCAGCAGCGCCAGCGCGTCCTCGATCGGCGCGTCGGCGCGGTCGGTGATCTCGTCGAATTTGCCGCGATGGAAGCGGTCGTCGAGCATGGCGGCGAGATTGCCGGCGACGCCTTCCATGCGGCGCGCGCCGATCGCCTCGACCCGTGCCTGCTCGATCGCCTCGAACACGGCGCGCGCCTGCTGGCCGCCCGGCTGGAGCCGGCGATGGACCGCCGGATCGTGGCAGGCGAGGCGCAGCGCAATCGAATCGGCATGGCCGCGCACGATGGCTGCCTCATGCGCATTGAGCTTGCGCGGTGGCTCGGGCAGCCGCGCCTTGTTGCCGGCGAGCCCGGGACGTTCGGCGGCGAATGCCACCTCGAGCTCGTGCTTGCGTGCGATCGCGCGCAGGCAGCCGGCGACCGCGCGCTTGAACGGCTCGGTCGGCGCGTCCTTGGGCGGGCTCTTGCCTTTGACGTTCGAGGGCATCACAGCGCCTTGGTCATCCACACGCGATCATGGCCGGCGGGAAACCCGTTCAGTCGACCAAATTCGCGATATCCCAGTTTCTCGTAGAAGCCGGGCGCCTGAAAACTGAACGTGTCGAGGTAGACGCCCCGCACGCCGCGCTGGCGCGCTTCCGCTTCCGCGGCTTCCACGAGTGACTTGCCCAGTCCCTTGCCACGATGCTGCTCGGCGATCCAGAGCAGGCTGACGAACAACCAGCCGAAAAAAGTTTCGCCCACGAGTCCGCCGACGATCTTGCCCCGATCGCGCAGCGTGATCGTCAGCGGACGGTGGTCGGCCTTGCCCGCCGCGTCGACGTTGTAAGCATGGAGACCTTTGAGAATCTCCCGCTTGGCAGGACCGTACACACGATCGACGTGCAGCGACACCATCGCGGCATGTTCAGCTCAGCGCGACGTTGATGGAACTCTCGGGCAGCTCCATCCCGAAGCAGCGCTGGTAGAACTCGGCCACGATCGGCCGCTCCAGCTCGTCGCACTTGTTGAGGAAGGTGAGCCGGAAGGCGAAGCCGATGTCCTTGAAGATGTCGGCATTCTCGGCCCAGGTGATCACCGTGCGCGGGCTCATCACGGTCGAGATGTCGCCGTTCATGAAGGCGTTGCGCGTGAGATCGGCGACCCGAACCATCTTGTTGACGATGTCGCGGCCCTCCGACGTGCGGTAGTGGCGCGCCTTGGCGAGCACGATCTCGACCTCGTTGTCGTGCGGCAGGTAGTTGAGCGTGGTGACGATCGACCAGCGGTCCATCTGGCCCTGGTTGATCTGCTGCGTGCCATGATAGAGGCCGGTCGTGTCGCCCAGGCCCACCGTGTTGGCGGTGGCGAACAGGCGGAAGGCCGGGTGCGGCTTGATCACCTTGTTCTGGTCGAGCAGCGTCAGGCGGCCGGACGATTCCAGCACGCGCTGGATGACGAACATCACGTCCGGGCGGCCGGCGTCGTACTCGTCGAAACAGAGCGCCACGTTGTGCTGCAGCGCCCAGGGCAGGATGCCGTCGCGAAACTCGGTCACCTGCATGCCTTCGCGGATGACAATGGCGTCCTTGCCGATCAGGTCGACGCGGCTGATGTGGCTGTCGAGATTGACGCGCACGCACGGCCAGTTGAGCCGCGCCGCCACCTGCTCGATGTGCGTCGACTTCCCGGTGCCGTGATAACCGGTGACGATCACGCGGCGATTTTTTGCGAAGCCCGCCAGGATGGCGAGCGTGGTCGGACGGTCGAAGCGGTAGTCGGGGTCGACGTCGGGCACATGGGAATCCGGCTCCGAATAGGCCGCCACTTCCATGTCGCTGTCGATGCCGAAAACCTGCCGCACGGACACCTTCATGTCCGGCAATCCGGCCACTTCTTCGCTTGTCGTCGTCATTGCTCCTCCGTGATCCCGGTCAGGGCGACCCATACCGGTCCCGGTGCGGCTTGAAAGTCCGCGAACTTAGCAGAATCGATGCAAGCTGCGAATCCCGCCGGGCGGATCGGCAAAAGCCCGTGAATTCAACCAGATGCCTGCCCGGCCTGCATATCGACGGCACGCGTCCCATTGCGTCCACAGGGGAAAAAGGCCCGCCGCGCCGGCACGACCCGCACGGATGAATATCGGGTGAGCGGCCGCGAGTTCAAGCGGCCGGCGGGGAAAAGCAAGGTCCCGCGCACGCCGCCGGCCGCGGGCGCAGGCTGTGCGTCCCCCGCACGATTTGGTCGTTTCCGAAACATGGCGGCGCATCGCCATGGCAGCCTCCGCGCGTTCGTCGAGCGAGATGGAGATTTTTCATGATCAACCACATTTGCGACATCGGCATTGCGCGCCAGATCGGCGCCTACAGCGACGCCGTGCTGGCGCCCGCCAACTCACGCTGGCTGTTCACATCCGGCACTCCGGGGCTTTCCGGCGACGGCAAGCTGCCCGACGACATCACTGGCCAAGCCGAGCTCGCCTGGACGCATATCCTGGCGCTGCTGACGCAGGCCGGCATGAGCCTGCACGACGTCGTGAAGGTCACGCAGTACCTGCGGCGGGAAGCCGATATTCCGGCCTACGCCGAGGTGCGCGTGCGTTTTCTCGGCGAGGCACGGCCGGCGTCGATGCTCATGGTCGTGCCCGGGCTGGTGCGCCCGGAGTTTCTCTTGGAGATCGAGGTCTGCGCCGCGAAGCCGTGACGCGGACTTGCGGCCGCCGCGCCGGTTCAGCAGAAGCCGGCCGACTTGAGATAATTGTATGCCTGGATGATCTCGCGCAGGCGATCCTCGCAGGTGCGATCGCCGCCATTGGCATCGGGATGGTGGCGCTTCACCAGGAGCTTGAAGCGGGCCTTGATGTCGGGTGCGCGCGCGTCGGCGTCGAGCCCGAGCGTGTCGAGCGCCTTGCGCTCGGCATTGCGCACGGTGCGGCGCGGCTGCGATTCGTTCCGCGCCCGCGCCTGCCCGCCCAGTTCCGTGTACACGCCGAACGGATCGGTGGCATCGCCGAAGGCGGCGTAGAATCGTCCCGGTTGCGAGAAGCCCGGCTGCTTGCCGTTGAGGCCGAGCTTCCAGGTGGGACGATGCCCCGTAATGGCATCCTTCTGGAACCTGGCGACCGCTTCGTCGCTCATGCCGGCGAAGTAATTGTACGAATGATTGTACTCGCGCACGTGATCGAGGCAGAAGCCCCAGTACTCGCCTTCGCGCAGCCGTCCCTTGGGCGCGCGGTGCGTCGCCGCGCCGGCGCAGCCGGGCCATTGGCAGACCGAGTGGTCGGCCGGCGTCCGGCGCTCCTGCCCGGGCTTCACCCGGATGCGGTCGAAGATGGGCGAGTTCAGTTTCATGACCCTTCATTATGCTCGTTGCGGCCTGTCGGCTGCAAGCTTTGTCGCAGCTTCCGGTTTTCTTTTCGTGTTCGCGGTTGACCCGGCCGCCGCCGTTTGTCTAAAGCGCCGCCATGCCGGTTCAGGATCTGATCAAGCAAAAATTGACCAAGGCCTTCGCCCCCGAGAGCCTGCAGGTGGAGGACGAATCGCACCGGCACGAAGGACATGCCGGCCATCGCCCGGGGGGAGAAACCCACTTCAGAGTATATATTGTGGCGGAAGCCTTCCGTGGGAAGAGCCGCATCGAGCGCCACCGCATGATCAACGCCACGCTCGCAGGCGAGCTTGCCGGCGGCGTTCACGCCCTGGCGATCCATGCGGCGGCGCCGGGCGAAACGACGACGTAGGCACGATTACTCGGCCGATATTTTTGCTGCCTTGATGATGGCCCCCCACTTGGTGCGCTCCTCGCCGATCAGGCGGGTGAATTCCGCCGGCGTCGTTGCCACCATCCGCGCACCCGATTGCGTGGTGAATCGCTGCATGCCGGGTTGGCGTACCGCCTTGGCGAGCTCTTCGTGCAGGCGCCGAATGATCTCCGGCGGCGTGCCGGCGGGAGCCACAACGCCGAACCAGGACGAGGCTTCCCAGCCGGGCAGTCCGGCTTCGGCCGACGTCGGCACATCGGGCAGCACGCTCATGCGCTCCCTGGCGGCCACCGCCAGCGGCATGATGGTGCCGGCGCGGATGTGCGGCATCACGGTCGGCGGATTGTCGACCACGCCGTCGATCTGCCCGGCGATCAGGTCGGTGACCGACGGCGCCGCGCCGCGATACGGCACGTGCGTCACGTCGATCTGCGCGGCGTGCATCAGCAGGGCGAGACCGAGGTGACCGGTGGTGCCCACGCCGGCCGATCCGAACGTCAGCTTCCCTGGCTTGGCACGCGCCATCTCGATCAGTTCGGCAAGTGTCTTCGCGCCGACCTTGGGATGGATCACCACCAGCATCGGCATGTCGGCCACGAGCGACACCGGTGCGAACGCCTGTTCCGGGTCGAACGGCATGCTCTTGTAGAGAAACTGGTTGATGCTCTGGATGCCGGGCGACGTCATCAGCAGCGTGTGGCCGTCGGGCTCCGCCTTGGCCACCACGTCGGCCCCGATATTGCCGCCGGCCCCGGGCCGGTTCTCGACGATGACCGGCTGGCCGAGAGTCCTGGCCAGCTCCTCGCCGACCGCGCGGGCGAGCACGTCGACGAGCCCGCCGGCCGGGAACGGCGCGATCATGCGGATGGGTTTTGTCGGCCAGGTTTGCGCGCCGGCGGCGGACGCGAACGCGGCCGCGAGGATGAGGAACGCGGCGAACGTGCGTGGCAACAAACGCATGACCCCCTCCGCTTGCAGGAGATTAGGAGCCGGACATGGGCGCGTCCATGCTCGTCGCAGACGCGCGCATGTCCATGCTTTCGCGCGCCGTTTTTCACATGAATCGTATCACCAAATGGCACTTGAGCTTGACAAATTGCGATTATTCGACTCCCGAAATGTCATGCTGGCTGGCTTGTATCGAGCAGCACTTTTGACGCCCGGCCGGATTTCTCCGCGCCGGTTTTTTTATGCTGTTCGTGCAGCCGGAGCGGCGCCGAATTCATGGAAAGTAAAAGCGGTTCGTGGTATAATTCACCATCAACTCATTGCTGCCATTCGAGGCAGATGATAGGCCGTACCGGAGTCACGTGGATGCCACCGGACGATTCAAAGCTGACATCGAAAAACGACCCCTCGCAGTCAAGCACGCCGTCGTACGAAGAATGGTGGGCGGAACAAATCAGCCCGTTGGCGCGTCGGAAGTGGTCGCCGGAACGACGCAAGGAGCTGGCCGATGAAATCAGGCTGTTCCGGCGCTTGGTACGGGAGAAGAAAGTGCGCATCCTTGAGGCGAGTTGGTAATCGGGGAAGCCATCACGGCATCGCGCGCCACAACGTTTTCACCCACCAAAACCTGTAGCATTGAGCGCGCGCAACTGACCGCGCCGGCGTGCAAACGTTGGAATCGTTGCAAGCGGTTGATCACCCCGCCTTGGCCACCTTCTGCAGCGGTGTAATGCGCAGCGCCGTGATGCGGTTGCGGGCGCGGCGCAGCACCTCGAAGCGGAAGCCGTGGAAGATGAAGCTCTGGCCGGGCTCGGGGATCGACCGCGATTCGTGAATGACCAGGCCGGCGATGGTCGTCGCCTCCTGGTCGGGCAAATCCCAGTCCATCGCCCGGTTGAGATCACGGATCGGCACCGAGCCGTCCACGTTGACGGATCCGTCGCTTTGCGGACGCACGCCGGTGACGGCGATGTCGTGCTCGTCCGCAATGTCGCCGACGATCTCCTCGATGATGTCCTCGAGGGTCACCAGCCCCATGACCTCGCCGTATTCGTCCACCACCAGGGCGAAATGGGTCTTGCGCCGACGGAACGCCTTGAGCTGCTCCGACAGCGGCCGCACGTCGGGCACGAACCATGCCGGCAGCGCGATCGCCTCGATGTCGATCTTCGACAGGTCGCCCTTGGCGGCCTGGATCGCCCGCAGCAGATCCTTGGAATGCAGGATGCCGACGATGTTTTCCGGCGAGCCCCGCCACAGCGGCAGGCGCGTGACCGGCGCCGCCAGCACAGCGCGCACGATCTCTTCCGACGGATCGTCGGCCGAGATGGTGATCATCTTGGTGCGATGGAGCATCACGTCGGACACCGTGAGTTCGCGCAGGTCGAGCACGCCGCCGAACATGTCGCGGTCGAGCTTTTCCACCCGCTCCTCGTGGTGCAGCAGGTCGACGGCGCCGCGCAGCTCCTCGTGCGCCGACAGGATCGGCTGGTCCTCGCCGATACGGACGCCGAACAGCCGCAGGATCCAGCGCACCAGCGTCTCGATCGCCATCAGCATCGGGCCGAGCAGGCGCACGATCCACGACATCGGCTGCGCCACCAGCAGCGACATGCGGTCGGGCGCATTGATGGCGATGGTTTTCGGCAGCACCTCGGCGAACACCACCACCAGGATGGTCATGACCACGGTGGCATAGATCACGCCGACGTCGCCGAACCACAGCAGCAGGATGCTGGTGGCTAGCGACGACGCCGCGATGTTGACGGCGTTGTTGCCGAGCAGCAGCGCGCCGATCAGCCGCTCGCGCATGGCCATCAGCCGGTTGACGAAACCGGCCTGGTGATTGCCCTGCTGCTCGAGCCGCAGCATGCGGGCGCGCGACGAGGCGATCAGCGCGGTCTCGCTGCCGGCAAAAAAGGCTGAGAGCAGCAGGCAGGCCGCGACCGCGACAATGATGAGCCAGTCTTGCCACAGCATGGGTGTTAAGCGAGCTTCTCCGCCAGAAAGGCCCTGACCTCGCCGGCTTCGACATCGGGAGTGACAAAGCTCTTGCCGATCCCGCGCGCCAGGATGAACGTCAGCCGGCCGCGCTTCACTTTCTTGTCCTGCGCCATCAGCTCCATGAGCCGATCCACGCCCGGCATGCCGCCGGCGATGTCCGCGATGCGCGTGGGCAGGCCGACGGCGGCAAGGTGCGTCGTCACGCGCTCGGCCTCGGCGGTGCCGGTGAGCCCGAGCCGGGCGGAAAACGCAAACGCCAGCACCATGCCGAGCGCGACCGCCTCGCCGTGCAGCAGGCGGTCGGAGAATCCGGCCGCAGCCTCCAGGGCATGGCCGAACGTGTGCCCGAGGTTGAGCAACTGCCGGTCGCCGGTCTCGCGCTCGTCGCGCGCCACGATCGCGGCCTTGGCGCGGCAGCTGACCGCGATCGCCTGATCGCGCGCCGGCGTTCCGGAAAACACCTCGCGCCAGTTCGCCTCGAGCCAGGCGAAGAAGGCGGCGTCGTTGATCAGCCCGTATTTGGCCACCTCGGCATAGCCGGCAGCGAACTGGCGGGAGGGAAGCGTGTCGAGCAGCGCCGTGTCGGCGACCACCAGGACGGGCTGGTGGAAAGCGCCGATGAGATTCTTGCCATGGCTGGCGTTGATGCCGGTCTTGCCGCCGACCGAGGAATCGACCTGCGCCAACAGCGTGGTCGGCACCTGGACCACGTCGAGGCCGCGGCGCGTGATGGCCGCCGCGAAGCCGGCAAGATCGCCCACCACGCCGCCGCCGAGCGCGATGACGAGATCGCGGCGCTCGATTTTTTCCGCCAGCAGGGCGTCGCACACGCGCTCCACCATGGGCCAGCTCTTGGTCGCTTCGCCGGGCGGCACGATCACGCGCGCGCTGCGCACGCCGGCCGCCGCCAGCGCCGCCTCGGCGCCGCCGAGATGGTGGCGCGCGACCGTCTCGTCGGTGACGATGGCGGCCGCCGCGCCGGGGCGCAGGGCGGCGATGCGGCTGCCCAGCCGGGCGATGAGGCCGGGGCCGATGGCAATGTCGTAGCTGCGTTCGCCCAGGGCGACGC
>DATFWC010000042.1:0-6284 GCA_035259885.1 Xanthobacteraceae bacterium | reverse complement strand
TTGAACCATTGCGGGCTGTTGGGCGCCGCCATCTGCATGGCCAGCATGAAGCGCAGCTCGTCGAAGAACGCGCGCGCGTCCTCCTCGCTGTCGAAATAGCCGCCCTTCCAGCCCCAGTAGGTCCAGGCGCCGGCGAGCCGGTCGAACACCTGCTTGGCCGAGGTCTCGCCCTTGGCCTGGTCGGGTGCCTCGGCGTCCGCCGCAGCGTCGGGGACCGAGCGCCACAGCCACGACGGAATGGTCGGCTCTTCCACCTTCTTCAGCCGCGCCGGCACGCCCGCCTTGCGGAAGTATTTTTGCGCCAGGACGTCGGACGCCACCTGCGACCAGAACTCCGGCACCTCGACATCGTCCGCCCGGAACACGATCGAGCCGTCCGGATTCCGGATCTCGCTCACCGTGAGGCGGAATGCGATGTCCGCGTAAGGCGATTGTCCTGCTTTGGTGTAGCGCCGCTCGATCCGCATTTTTTTGTCCACCCTTGTGTTGGCCGCCACAGCCCGGGGGCCGCGCGGACTCGTTCCGCCCCGACGCGGCCGTCGCCGGCGCGCGCCGTCTCCATGCCCCGTTTCCCCTGTTCGACGTCCACCTGTAATGCCGACGCTGGGAGGCGCCGGATTTATTGTTGGCAACCCCGGACTCGTACGCCTGTCCGCCCTTGGGAAGCGCCGGCGGAGCCCCTCTGTCGAGCTTGTGGGAGCGTCCGGCGGGGACAAGCGACCAACCCGCGCCGCACCACTGGAGGCTAGGACAAGTGCGGAGCGCTAGTCAATAAGTAGTGTGACTTTCTAAATATGCGACTAAATCTGGGGCAACGGGTGTGAATTTCGGGGAAAGATCGTGCTGCGGCGCGGGAAGCCATGGGGAGTCCAGCGGGATTCCACGCCGCCGCCGCTGCCCGCTGTCGTGACGCTGTGGTCGAATCGACAGGGCGGCTGCCCGGTCAAGCGAAAAAACGACATGTCATGATCGCGCCGCATGCTTGCCGGTGCCGAGTCGACCCCGTGTCAAGCCGGTGAGCGTCATTTGCCTGTGCGTCGACGGCGGCGGCGGCGCGAAAAAAACCGGGCAAAAATCGCGCATTCTCCCGGCGAATCTGCAACCGCCAGGTCCGATTCTTGGCGGTCCGGTCTTGAACCCCACCGCCGGAGCGGGCTCAAATCGCTGCCATGACGATCCAAACGAGGACGACCATGCGGGCGCTGATCGGGTTGCTGTTGTTGTTGGGGCTTGCCGGCGCGGGCCGGGCGGACGACGCCAGCGACGCCAAGAACATCGTCGGGGTCTGGCGGCTGGTGTCGGTGGTCTATGAGGATGCGCAGACCAAGGAGCGCACGCCGGTGCTCGGCGAGCATCCCAAGGGCCGCCAGATCGCGACGGCGGAGGGCCATTGGTTGGCGCTGGTCACCGCCGACGGCCGGAAAATCCCGCAGACCGACGAGGAGCGGGCGCAGGCGCTGCGCAGCATGATCGCCTATACGGGGCGCTACCGCGTCGAAGACGGAAAGGTCATCACCAAGGTCGAGGCGGCATGGAACGAAGCCTGGGTCGGCGGCGAGCAGGTGCGCTTCATCCACTTCGACGGCGACCGGCTGTTCATCGAAAGCCCGCCCATGCCGCACCCGAATCTCGCCGGCAAAGTGGTGCGCGTGATCGTGATCTGGGAGCGGGAGACGTAGCGCTTTCGGCTGTCATGCCGGGCGAAACCCACACGCGGCTGTCATCCCGGCCGAGCGCCCCGGATCAGGTCCGGGGCAGGCTCCGCCGCGAGAGCCGGGACCCACGTATCCCGGTGTTGCGGATGTGACTCGGCATATTTGCCCTCGTCGCTGGGGTACTTGGCTCCCGGATCGGCTCGCCTGGCGCTACGCGCCGCGAGCCGTCCGGGATGACAGCCGAGATTGCGGCGCGATCAGTCACACCCGCGGCGGAACGGTGCCCGCGCGGAACAGCGACAGCTTGGGCTTATCTGCGGGGCGGCGGGACCGTGCCGCGCCAGAACAGCGGCAGCTTGGGCTTGCGCGTGCGCAGCGTCGTCTCGGTGCCGGGCAGGCGCGGCGTGACCGGATCCCAGCGCTGCTTCAACTGGTGAAAGATCGAGGGTTCCGCGAAGCGATCGGACTGACGCCGCCGTTCGCGGGCCCAGCGAAACAAGTCCCGGCTTCGCCTCAGCATGGCTGGCCTGCCGAACTTAATCCTCGAGCATGATCTTTTCCGAAAACCGGTATCCAGGCCGGATCAGGTTCCGGGCCAGGCTTTTCGGAATCATGCATATCGCGCGGGCAAACTTTCCCGCCGCCTGCAGACATACGCGGAATTTTTGAATCCGTGCTGTCCCCAACCGCTCCAATTTGACGGATCGGGGTAAAGGAATTGAAAAGGCGCGCCGGCCCGTCGGACCGACGCGCACTTTGCGCCCCACAGGGATCTGCGATGCCGAGGCATCACCAAGACCCCGATCGTCGCGAATGGGGCTTTGAACCGGTCACACGCCCCAGTAGGGCGGGACCTTGTAGTATTCGTGCAGCCGCCGTTCCCGCTCGCGGTCGCCCCAGTCGAACTCGCCGGTGGTCCCGTAGGACGGAGCGTCGCGCAGTTGCTCGTCGGGAAGATTGAGCTCGTAGGCCTCCAGCGCTGTGTTGTAGCGGAGCGCGTCCCACGGCAGTGGGTGATATTTCTCGCCCATGCCGAGGAAGCCGCCGAACCGCATCACCGCGTAGGCGACCTTGCCGCTGACCTTGTCGATCATCACGCGCTTGATCTCGCCGACCTTCTCGCCGTTCGAGCGGCGCACGGCCGTTCCCTCAACCCGATCGCTCGGGATCAAGCTGTGGTGAGTGGCTTCCGATTCCAGTGCTGTCGCACGCATCGTGCCCTCCCGTATGGCCGAAAGCAGAAAGTTAAAGCCCGGACCGTGGCGGAAGTTCCGCCCGGCACGGACTTACCCGCCGGACCCGGGCCGGTCCGGTGCACGGCGGCGCCGCCCGGTGCGTGAGCAACGGCTGCCCAGACCGTTGATATGATTCGCCGAAACGGCAGGCGCGCGCAGCCGCCGTCAGTGTGCGCTCCTGGACATCGTGGCCGCGAGATGGCATGAAGCCGCGGACCTCAAGGAGCGTCCGCGCGACCGGCCATGAAATCCCTGCTGCTGCGCTTCTTCACCTGGTGGAACGGTCAGACGTTCGGCACGCAGCTGTGGACGCGGCTCTATGGCGAGTTCGTCGGCGAGGACGAAAACGGCAACCACTACTACCGCACGCGCGGCGGCAAGATCGACAAGTCGCTTGGCTTCGAGCGGCGCTGGGTGATCTATAACGGCTATGCCGAGGCCTCGCGCGTGCCGCCGAGCTGGCACGGCTGGCTACATCACACGGTCGACGTACCGCCGACCGCCGAGAAGTACAGCCCGCACCCGTGGCAGAAGCCGCACCGGCCCAATCTGACCGGCACGCCGGCGGCCTACCGGCCGAGCGGCTCGACCCTGGCGCAGGGGCGCCGCCCGCGCGCCACCGGCGACTACCGGCCGTGGCGGCCGGCAGATCAATAGCCGTTCGGCCATCGGCGGCCTTGAAATCGTCACGGGTCTCGCATCTACCACTGGCGACGCACGAAAGATGAGCGACCGCTGGCCCCTGAAACCCGCAATGCCGATCGCCCGACCGACGGTTTTCGCCTTGCTTGCCGTGATCGGCGCGGTCGCGGCCGCCCCGGCGCACGCGCAGTTCAACCCGTTCGAGGCCATTTTCGGCCCGTTCCGCCCGCCCGCTGACGTGCCGGGCGGCCGCCGCCTGCCGCCGGGACCGCCGCCGTCGCAATATCCGCCCGATACGCGGCTGCCGCCGGGGCCGCCGCCGTCGCAGCAATATCCCCAGCAGTACCCGCCGTCGGCGCGGCTCCCGCCCGGCGTGCAGACGCAGCCGCTGCCGGCTCCGGGAGGAGGCGCCGCACGTCCGGCACCGCCGCGCCGGCCGTCGCAGCCCGGCGAGCCGCCGCAGCCGAGCGAGATCGTCACGCCGCCGGGCCCGAAAATCCCCAACCCGACCGCCGTGTTCTCCGGCCTCGACAAGATCACCGGGCGGATCATCACGTTCGACGTGGCGCTCAACGAGACCGTGCAGTTCGGCGCGCTCCAGGTGACGCCGCGCGTCTGCTACACAAGGCCGCCGACCGAGACGCCCAACACCGACAGCTTCCTCGAAGTCGACGAAGTGACCCTGCAGGGCGAGGTGCGCCGCATCTTTACCGGCTGGATGTTCGCCGCGAGCCCCGGCCTGCACGCGGTCGAGCACTCGATCTATGACGTGTGGCTGGTCGACTGCAAAGGCGGCACCACGGTCGTCGCCGAGACGCCGCCGGAAGCGCAGCCGCAGCCGGCGCCGGTGCAGCAGCAGCCGCAGCGCCCGCCGCAGCCGCAGCAGCCGCGGCCGCAGCGCCCGCGCCAGCCGCCGCCGCTGCCCGCCGAGCCGGGATCGGTCATCCGCTGACGCCCGTACCGTTGGGGTGGGCAAACGCGCGGTCGTGAGCCATCGCGCGTCGAGAACGTCGCGTAACGCGCCTTTGCCCGCCCTGCGGAGTCAATGACTGCGCGCCATGGCCCGCGCCAGTGCATCGGCGCCGGCGATCGGCTGGCCGATCGGCAGCGCGGCGAAATCGGCTTCCACCGCCAGGGCGGCTTCCAGGAGCTTGTGATACTGGCGGCGCGACACCGCCACGGCTCCGAACGTTTTCAGATGATCGGTGACGAACTGCGTGTCGAGCAGGCGATAGCCGCCGGCCTTGAGCCGGGCCACGAGATGGACCAGCGCGATCTTCGAGGCATCGCGCGCGACATGGAACATGCTCTCGCCGAAGAATGCGCCGCCGAGGCTCACGCCATAGAGGCCGCCGACCAGGGCCGGGCCGTCATAGACTTCGACGCTGTGGCAATGGCCGAGCTGGTGGAGACCGCGATAGAGATTGCGGATGCGCGTGTTGATCCACGTGCGCTGGCGGCCGTGCTGCGGCTGGGCGCAGCCGGTGATCACCGCATCGAAGGCGGTGTTGCAGGTAACGGTGAAGTGCCCGGCGCGCACCGTGCGGGCGAGCCGCGCCGGCACATGAAAGCTTTCCAGCGGTAAGATGCCGCGCCGCTCGGGCTCGATCCAGTAGAGCGCAGGATCGTCGGCGCTCTCCGCCATGGGAAAGATCCCGCAGGCATAGGCCTTCAGCAGCACTTCCGGCGTGATCTCGATGACGGCTGTATCGCGACTGGCCATGGAGCCCAATCTCTGCGGTTCGAACCGTCCCCCTCGGGACCCGTTTAGAGCAAGGCCGCGCCAGCGCCAAGGACGACCGTGCCGTGACTCGCCGGGCGCTCGCCCACCGTGGGCCCGACCGAAATTAACCCTATGGTCACTGATTCGGTTGCGGCAACGAATTGGTAATCATATCGGCGTGAAACTGCCGGAAAGCGCGAACCCTTGGGGCGAACAGGCGTTGTTCCTGGGTGTTGTTACTGGGTAAGGCGCGCGAGTGCCGCGGTGGACCGGCAGATGACCAAGGCAAGGCAATCCTGCGGACCAAAAGTCCTCGTGGTCGAGGACGAGGCGCTGATCGGCGAGATGATCGGCGAGGCGCTGTCTGACTCCGGCTTCGAGGTCTGCGTCGCCACCGACGCCAGCGAGGCGCTGGAACACTTGGCCCACGGCTTTGCGCCCGACGTGCTGTTCACCGACATCAACCTGCCGGGCGACATGGACGGCTCGCTGCTCGCCTTCGCGGCGCGCAAACTGTGTCCCGATCTGCCCGTCGTCTATGCCTCGGCCGCTTGGGACGCGCTCAGCATCCGCACGGTGCCGGGCTCGGTGTTCGTGCCGAAGCCCTACAGCCCGCGCAACATCTGCTCGCTGATGGCGCGCCTGACCGCGACGCCGGCCGCCGCCTGATTATCCCGTAGGGTGGGTTGAGGCGCATCACGCAAGCCTCGCGTTGACATGCGGCGTCGGCGCGCCGAAACCCACCTTGCGATGATGACTTGGTGGGTTTCGGCGCGCGATTCAGCGATCTCGTTCGCAAACCGCGCGTGGCGCCTCAACCCACCCTACGGAGCTTCACCCCTCATCCCGCCTTCGGCCAAAAAGCGCTCCAGCCAGTGGATGTGGTAGTTGCCGTCGGCGATGTCCGGCTCGCGCACCAGCGCGCGGAACAAGGGCAGGGTGGTCTCGATCCCGTCCACCACGATCTCGTCGAGGGCGCGGCGCAGGCGCATCAGGCATTCGCCGCGCGTCTTGCCGTGCACGATCAGC
>DATFWC010000041.1:0-2196 GCA_035259885.1 Xanthobacteraceae bacterium | reverse complement strand
TGCCCCGGCCGCGTGCCCATGGCCAAGCCGTCGAGCGCCGTGAAGCCCATGGTGCTTTCGATGCTGCGCCCGCCGGACAGCGCACACATCGAGGCGCCGCTGCCCAGGTGCGCGACGATCACGCGGCCGTTGGCGATGTCGGGTGCGACCTGAGGGAGGCGCTCCGCGACATACTCGTAGGACAGGCCGTGGAAGCCGTAACGGCGCACGCCTTCCGCGTAGAGAGTCTCGGGGATCGCGTAGCGGTCGGCCAGCGCGCCATGGCCGCGATGGAAGGCGGTGTCGAAGCAGGCGACCTGGGGCAGGTCGGGGCGGCGCTCGAGCAGGATGCGAATCGGCTCCAGGTTGTTGGGCTGGTGAAGCGGTGCAAGCGAGGTGAAGCGCTCCAGATCGGCCAGGACATCGGCGTCGACCAGCACGGGCCGGTCATAGTCGGGGCCGCCGTGAACGACCCGGTGACCGACCGCGGCGAGGTCCGCCTTCTGCGTCTCGCGCAGCCAGGCCGCCGTCACCTGGATGGCCGTCGGCAGATCCGCAACTTCGTCCGGCGCATAGGCCTGGTCGACCACCCGCTTGTTGTCCGCCCCATCGGCGCGCAGGCGCGGCCGCGTGCCGATACCATCGATCTGGCCCTTGACCAGGCGCTGCAGGTCCTTCGTCCCGTCGGTGGCGAAGACCTGGAACTTGAGGCTCGAGGAGCCGGCATTGACGACGAGGACGGCGTCCATGGCGGTCACGCGGCTGGCAGGACGGCGCTGCGCCGCCGTGCATCGGCATAGAGCACGGCGACGGCGCACGAGGCCATACGGGTGCGCACGCTGTCCGCGCGCGAGGTCAGGATGATCGGCACGCGCGCGCCCAGCACGATGCCGGCCGCGTTAGCCTGCGCCAGGAAGGAGAGATTCTTGGCCAGCATGTTGCCGGCCTCGAGATCGGGCACGACCAGGATCTGCGCCCGGCCGGCGACCGGCGACTCGATACCTTTTATCTTCGCGGCTTCGGGATCGATGGCGTTGTCGAAGGCGAGAGGACCGTCGAGCAAGCCGCCGGTGATCTGTCCGCGGTCGGCCATCTTGCACAGGGCGGCCGCCTCGATGGTCGAGGGAATCTTCGACGTCACGGTCTCGACGGCGGAAAGGATGGCCACCCGCGGCGTGCCGAGGCCGGTCTGCGTGAACAGGTCGATCGCATTCTGGATGATGTCGCGCTTGGCGTCGAGGTCGGGAAAGATGTTGATGGCGGCGTCGGTGATGAACAGGGGCTCGGGGTAGGTCGGCACGTCCATGATGAACACATGACTGATCCGCCGCGCGGTGCGCAGCCCGGTCTTGGACGACGCGACCGCACGCATCAGCTCGTCGGTGTGCAGGCTGCCCTTCATCAGCAGCTCGCCCTTGCCCTCGTGGATGAGCTGGACACCCTTTGCGGCTGCGTCGTCGCTGTGCGCGGCGTCGACGATCTCGAAGCGGCTGATGTCGATATCGTGCTTGCGCGCCGCTGCCGTGATCTTGCTCGCCGGCCCGACCAGGATCGGCACGATGATGCCCTCCTTGGCCGCGTCGGCGGCGCCGCGCAACGAGGTCTCGTCGCACGGATGCACGACAATGGTGGTCGCCGGCGGCGCCTGCTTGGCGCGGGCGATGAGGCGATCGTATTTGGCATGGGTCTGCACGACGGGAGCGGCCTGGGTCATTGCCATCACGAAACTCCTTGGTTGGTCGCAGTTCGTCCGTCCGGGCTCACGACGCTTTTCGGGATTTTTCGCTCCGCCTGTCCGCCAGCGGCACGGCGGCTGGCGCCTCGACACCAAACAGCCCGGCAACGCGCTCGAATCGCTCGGCAGCTTCGCCGGTGACCTCTCCGCGCGCACTCACCACCTGGCGGAGTGTCGCAAAGGCCTTGCGCCGCAACTCGCGATCGGCCGGCAGCAGCTGCGGAATTGCCGCAAGTGCCGCCTCCTCGTCGATCAGCAGCATGAAAAACTGCTCGCGGATGAGGGCCTTGAAATCCGCCAACGTCAGACGTGGCTTGTCGTCGTGGACGGCGCGCAGGCGGCGGATGGCGGCAAGCGCCCGTTCGTCGACGCTGCCGCGTGCCATGCCGACGTAGAGCAGGCTGCGGGCGAGGCATTCGCGCAGGCTGCCTTCGCCGATGTGCGACCTCAATTCGGCAATGCGGGCGTTCAGCAGCTCGCGA
>DATFWC010000040.1:0-14002 GCA_035259885.1 Xanthobacteraceae bacterium | reverse complement strand
CTCGGCGCGCCCAATGTTGAAACGATTCTCGACAGTACCGTCGGCGGTCCGATGGGCGGGAGGTCGGATGCGGTTCTGGTCCGCTTCGAAGACCATGACCTGTGCACGCAGGGCTCCTGTCTGACCGCGATCGGGACGATCAGGCGCGACGGCTTCTTTCCGCAGGTGATGCTCATGGCGGGGAAATGGCTCGCGCGCCGGGAGACGATGGGCCAGTTGCTGGGGCGTCTCATCCCTCCGCCGTTCTGGCTTTGCGTCAGCGACCGTCCCGGCGAGCGCGACTGTCTCACCCTGTACGAAACGCCGAAGGGCTGGATCATCAGCCCGACGATGAGGTAGCGGTGCAGCATCAATGCGACGACGTGCACTCGCGCAGGCGGAGGGCGGTGAGGTCGATGCGATAGCTGCCGGTGATGTCGAGGAAATCGATCTGGCACTCGCTGCCGTCGGCATCGACCAGCATGAGCTGGTAGCTGCCGGGCGCGAGATCGGCCACCGTGTAGGTCTCGCCGCCGGCAATGACGTTCGGCTGCTTCTGGCGCAACCGATCGGCGCCCCAGCTGCGCTCCCCCGCCGACGCCAAGTAGAGCTCGTGGATCGCCGTGCCGGACTGGTTCACGATCTGCAGCTCCGCCGCCGCGGCGCCCGCCGGCACGACGACCAACATGGCCCACACGAGACGTCCCCAACCCCACATTACGCTTCCTCCTCCTCACCCCATGATGTTCAGCGGCCCTCGAAGCGCGGCGGCCGCTTCTCGCGGAACGCTGCCACGCCTTCGGAAAAATCGCGGCTGGCGCCGGCCTGGCGCTGCAGATCGCGCTCGACATCGAGCTGCGCCTTGATGTCGTTCGTGGCGCTCGCGCGCACGGCTTCCTTGATGAGACGGAACGTGAGGCTCGGGCCGGCGGCGAGGCGCTTGGCCAGCGCCGCCACCTCGCCGGCGAACACCGCGTCGTCGTAGACCTGATAGATCAGGCCGAGGCGCTGCGCGTCGGCGGCGGCAAGCTGATCCGCCGTGAGCATGAGCGCGAGCGCAAGCTTGGGCCCGACGATGCGCGGCAGGACCCATGTGCCGCCCGAGTCGGGCACCAGCGCGATCTTGGCGAAAGCCTGCTGCAGGAAGGCCGAACGTGCCGCCACCACGATGTCGCAGGCCAGCGCGATATTGGCGGCGGCCCCGACCGCCGGGCCATTGAGCGCCGCGATCGTCACCTTGGGATAATGGTGCAGGCGCAGAACCAGCGGATTGTAGTCGCGGTCGAGTCGCCCACCGAAATCGATCTTCCCGTCCAGACCGGGCAGCCGCTCCTCGGTGAGATCCTGGCCGGATGAGAAGGCGCGGCCATCGCCGGTGAGCACAAGGCAGCGCACGGCCGCATCCGCTTCGGCGGCCGCGAGCGCCTGACGCAGATCGGCATGCATGGCGGCGCTGACGGCGTTGAGCTTGTCGGGCCGCGCCAACGTGATGGTGGCAACGCCCTCGGCGACGCCATAACGGATGGTCGTGTAGGTCATGCATCCGCATCCCGGCGGGCGCACGACACCGGCTTCGCCCACATCCTCAACCGCATCTCTCGACGCCATTGACGATCGGGCAGCGCCGGCCCGGCGGCGGTCCCTTGGCGGCTCCGCGCGGCGGCTGCGTTACGGCAGGCGCCTGCTGGACGGCCGGGGGGACCGGTCGCGCCACGGCCGGCGGGACCGGTCGCATCACCGCCGGCGGCGGGCCAGCCGGCGGTGCCACCGATTGCCTGATCTGTGGCTGAGGCGGCGGCGGCGCGGCCTGCGGCGGAGGCGGTGCTGGTGGCGGTAGCGGCGCCACCGATTGCCGGGGAACGCCCTGCGGCACGGGTGCCGTGTTGGGCGGCACGGCGGACGTGCCGGTGCCATAGCGGCGGATCACCGGCGCGCCACTGGTCGGCGGGACGGCTTCTGGCGGGGCGCCGGCATTGGGCTGAACCGTGCCAGGTGCTGTGCCGTATCGCCGCTGCATGTCGGTCGGTCGCGCGCCCGGTGGGACCGGTCGCATCACGGCCGGCGGCGGGCCAGCCGGCGGCGCCACCGATTGCCTCATCTGCGGCTGAGGCGGCGGCGGGGGCGCGGCCTGCGGCGGTGGCGGGGGCGGCACCGATTGCCGGGGAACGCCCTGCGGCACGGGTGCCGTGTTGGGCGGCACGGCGGGCGTGCCGGTGCCATAGCGGCGGATCACCGGCGCGCCACTGGTCGGCGGGACGCCTTCTGGCGGCGCGCCGGCATTGGGCTGAACCGTGCCAGGTGCTGTGCCGTATCGCCGCTGCATGTCGGTCGGTCGCGCGCCCGGTGGGCCCGGACTGACCATACCAGGAGCGACAGCGCCGGGGCGGATGGTGCCGGGCGCAACGGTGCCGGGCGTCGCGCTGCCGGGCGCGACCGAGCCAGGTCTGACCATTCCGGGCGCGACCGCACCGGGCGTGACCGCGCCCGGCGCCCCCGGCGTCACCACCCCCACACGCCGCGGCGGTTCGCCCAGCCGGGGAACCACCGGCAGGCCGACCGGCGCCGGCAGGAGCCGCGGCCCGCGCGGCGGCGGCGGCGGCGGCAGGCTCACCAGATAGGCCGGGCGCGGACCGATCAGGTTCTGCGGCAGGCGCGGCAGCGGCGGATAGAGGTGGACGAATTCGCGCGGCTCGCGCGCGAGCGGCGGCGGCACGTCGATGACGCCGAGCGGCGCAAAACCCGGCGGCGGCAGGGTGACGGCAGCGAGCCGGCGCAGCCGCCGCTGCGCGTCGGCGGCGTAGATGCCGCGCGGATAGCGGGCGAGATAGGTCCAGTACGCCTCGCGCGTGTCGAGCCTGAGCGCGCGCACCCACACGAGCGTCTCGCGCCGCGCCCGGATGATGACCCACACCCGCGGCGCATAGAGGCTGTCCGGGTAGGTCTCGACATATTCCGTATAGGCGGGAAGCGAATCCATCTCGATCGCCACCCCGTAGGCCTCCTCCGGACTGATCTCGCGCATGGGGCGCGGCTGGCGCCGGACCGGGCTTTTATCGGCGATGCCGGGTGCGGCCCCCATGGCGGGCGCGCCGAGGGAGCCATCGTCCGGGACCAGCACCGCGTCGGCGGGCAGTGTGGTGGCGTGCCAGGGCGTCTGCTGGCCCTGGGTCAGCTCGTGCGTGCGCAGGCGGACACGGGAAAAGACGGTATCGAGATCGAGCCCGGGCTCCCGCACCATTTCGGCAATCGCGCCCGCATAGGCGCCATAGGCCTGGCTGTTGTCTTCGGCAAACGTGCCCGGTGCCGACGAATACGCCACCAGCGTCATGGGCGGCGGCTCCATGGGACTCAATCCTGGCGCCACCGGCAGCGTCAGGGGAAGCGGCCGCGCCGCATCGAGCACCACGACTTTCGCGCCTGACGTGCTGCTGGCTAGCGGATAGAGCACATCCGAAACCCGCACCGCCTCCAGCGGTATGTCGTCTTCACGCGTGAGCCTGGCGTCGACCGGAACGAGATAGTTCTCGCCTTCGAACTCGAGCGCATAGCCGGAGAAATACACGAACGCGATGGCGTCGGGCCCCGCAGCCTGCATGCGGGCGATGAAGTCGCTAAAGGCGCGGCGCAGATCGCCCTGGTCGAGATCGGCCGCCTCCATGATCTCGAAGCCGGCGCCATTCAATGCCTCGGCCACGAGCCCGGCATCGGCAAGCGAGTTGCGAATCGGGCCGCGCTCGTAGGCGGAATTCCCGAGCACCAGCGCCACGCGCGACTGCGCCGTCGCCGGAAGCGGAGCGCAGCACGCCATCAGCGTAGCGGCCAGTATCCAACGCGCAAGCTTTGGCATGACCTCCTCGCAGCCGGCGGGCGGATTCGCCGATGATTATAGCGCTTTCGCGGGCGCGCGACATCATCCGCGTACCCCGCCGCTACGCCGTTGGCCGCGTGCGATCAGATCTCGAGGACGAGGCCGTCCTCCGCTACCAGGAGGCCGAGACTCGTCGCCTCCTCGGTGCGCGCCAGCATGGACGGGTTCATGTGCGTGATCATGATGCGCCGCGCCTTCAAATCGGCCAGCCGTTCCTTCAGGATGCTCCACGAGTTGTGGCCGGCGACGGCGCGCGCGTGCTCGTAGCATTCGATGATGAACAGATCGGCGCCGTCAGCAATCGGGATGAGCACATCGGTCCACTCCGTATCGCCGGAATAGGCCAGCACCGAGCGTCCGTCGGCGAGACGCATCGCGGTCGACGGCGCGCCCGACGGATGAATCACCTCGGCAGTCATGATCTTCAGTCCGAGCACTTCGCCCGGCACGCCGGGCACGATTTCGATCACCTCCCACGGAAACCGCCATTTCGTGCCGGTCGATCGCGGGAAGAACACTTCCAGCAGCGCATTGATGCGATCGCGCGAGCCGGGCGGGCCTGCGATGACCAGAGGGTGCGTGCGCCGGCTCAGGAATTGCCCGTCGAGCAGAAGAAACGGCAGGCCGCCGAAATGGTCGCCATGGAGATGGCTGATGATGATCCCTTCGATCCGGTTGGGATCGATGCCGTGCGCGCGCAGCGCAACCAGCGAAGAGGCGCCGAAATCGAGGAGCATGCTTCGCCCACCGGTTTCGATCATGAAGCAGGTGTTGAATCGGCCGCCGGACCCGAAGGCATCGCCCGATCCGACGATCGTGACCTTCATTGCTCAAGCCCTTGCGCTGGGTCGAGCCGAAATGTGGTCATGCCAGCGCCATACGTTGGCATAGTCCTCCGGCACGACCAGCC
The DNA here is from genome assembly GCA_035259885.1 of Xanthobacteraceae bacterium. Classification (GTDB taxonomy): domain Bacteria; phylum Pseudomonadota; class Alphaproteobacteria; order Rhizobiales; family Xanthobacteraceae; genus DATFWC01. Next base: position 9,245 of record DATFWC010000040.1, on the reverse strand, counting down.
GCGCCGGCTTCATGAAATCCATTGCCACCAGGCCGGTGATGTCGGCGACCGTGAAGTGGTCACCGGCGACATAGAGCTGATCCTTCAGTTCAACATCCAGGATACGGAGAAATTCCATGGCCCGCGGCTTGTTGGCCTCGGCCCATTCCGGCACCTGCGGGTCCTCCAGGTGCTTCATGGCCGGATGCGTGTGGCGAAATACGTTGGAGACGGCGGACAGGAGATGGAGCTCCATGCGGCGATTCCACATCTCCACCAGCGCCTCTTCCTTGGCGCCGCGCCCGAACAGCGGCGGCTCCGGCCGCAGGCGCTCGAAATAGCGGCAGATCGCCATCGACTCCGCGATCGCGGTGCCGTCGTCGAGCACGAGGACCGGCACGCGCTGCAGCGGATTGAGCGCCGTGAACTCCGCCGACTTGTGCTCCTCCGCCGCGAGGTCGATTTCCTCAACCGGAATGGTGACGGCCTTTTCGGCGAGGAACATGCGTACGCGCCGCGGATTGGGTGCCCGGCCGCTTTGATAAAGTTTCATGCGCCCTCCCCGCAATACTTTCGCGCGTAAAGCTTCCTATTGGAAAGCAAAATCTTTTCACGACTCAACAGCTTTCAAGCAGCATTCATGGAAACTATCGTCGGCCGCCGCCGCTTTTCTGCCCAATATCGCCGGCTCGACGTTATTTGTCGTACCGTCGTGCAAGGGAAGGCAAATGGATCGGCCCACTTCGACTTCGCCCGAGTGCAGGCAACGGCAGCCGTGGCCGCGATTCAGCAGGCGTTAACCACAATTGTCAGCGAGCTCTTAAGGCTGCCCTTAAGATTTATCGGCGAATTTCGACGGTCAGTTCGGGTTCCGAGTACCACCATGAGCGTCATCGCGACCGGGGAACATGTGCCCCTGCCTGCCGTCAAGGCAAGCGCGGCGCAACGGCGCTTTACCGCCCAGCACGTGCGTGAGGCGCGCGACCGGCTGACCTCGACCACCGGAACCCGGCCGGCGTACGACTACGAGCTGCTGCGCCTGTTCGCCCAGAACCGGGTGTCGGCCTCCCTCGCCGTGCTCATCCTGGTGGCGACCATCGGCGTCCTGTCGGGCCTATGGACCAGCCCGCTGCAGGCGAGCATCTGGACCGCATCCGTCGTGACGGTCCACGCCATCATCATCACGGTCTGCCGCAAGTTCCTCACCGAAATGGCCGGCACGCTGTCGCTGCGCGGATGGCGCGCGCGTTTCATCGTGCTCGATTTGTTCTTCGGCATGGCGTGGATGATGAACATCGTCCACCTGGTCGGCGGCGACGAGAGCAGCACCACGTTCATGCTGTTCGTCATGCTGCTGGTGGTCGCCATGTCCAGCATGCTGGCGTCCAGCATACCGATGGCGGTGTGCGCCGCGAGCATGCCGGTGACGACGGCCGTCGCCCTCAATTTCATCCTGCGCGGCGGCATGCACAGCTACATTCTCGCTGTCATGGCGGCGACCGCGCAGGGCTATTTCGCGCTGCTGGCCTATCGAATGTTCTCTTCCGCGCTGGCCACGCTGGAAGCGCGCGCCGAGAAGGACGCGCTGATCGGCGAGCTCGAGCAGGCCAAGGCCAAGTCGGACGAAGCCCGGCGCCACGCCGAGGCCGCCAACCTGGCGAAATCGCGGTTCCTGGCGCAGATGAGCCACGAGCTGCGCACGCCGCTCAACGCCATCCTGGGCTTCTCCGAGGTGATGAAGAGCGAGGTGTTCGGCGCGCACGGGGTGCCCGCCTACAAGGAATATGCCGCCGACATCCACGATTCGGGCGTGCACCTGCTCAACCTGATCAACGAGATCCTCGACCTGTCGCGCATCGAGGCCGGCCGCTACGAGCTCAACGAGGAGCCGGTGGCGCTCACCCATGTCGTGGAGGATTGCCACCACCTGCTCAAGCTGCGCGCCAAGAACCGCGGCATCACCATCAAGCAGGCGTTCGAGCCGGACCTGCCGCGGCTGTGGGCGGACGAGCGCGCCGTGCGCCAGATCTGCCTCAACCTCCTGTCCAATGCCATCAAGTTCACGCCGCAGGGCGGTGAGGTCTGGCTCAAGGCGGGATGGACCGCCTCGGGCGGCCAATACATGAGCGTCAAGGACAACGGGCCGGGCATTCCCGAGGAGGAGATCTCGGTGGTGCTGGCCTCGTTTGGGCAGGGATCGAACGCGATCAAGTCGGCCGAGCAGGGCACCGGTCTCGGCCTGCCGATCGCCAAGAACCTGATCGACCTGCATGGCGGCACGTTTACGCTCAAGTCGAAGCTGCGCGAGGGCACCGAGGTGATCGTCACGTTCCCGCCCGAACGGGTCATGTCGGCGCTGGCGCCGGTGGCGGCGCAGGACGGCGCCGCGGCGCTGCAACGCACCCCGCGGTCGCAGGTGGCCTTGTTCAAGCTCGGGACTTGAGGGCCCCGGGCCCTCCTCTGCGGCAAGAAGCCCAGCGACCGGTCCGGCTACCGATTGCGTTCTGCGCTGCCCGCTCTATCTTCGCCGGCGAATCATGCCGATCCAGACCCCCTGCACCGCGATCTGCACCATCGAGCCGGGCTCCGGGCTTTGCCTCGGATGTCGTCGCACGCTCGATGAAATCGCGCGGTGGACGCTCCTCAGCGACCAGGAGCGGGCGCGCATCATGGCCGAGCTTCCGGGGCGCGCGGCGCGGGCGGCGTGCGCCGGCGCCGCCTCCGAGCCGGCGTGAGGCGAATCGTGGGCGGCCGTCGTCTTCTCTGGGTCCTGCTCCTCGGCCTCGCGGTTACGCTGCTCCTTCTCATCGTCCGCCATGACGACGGCACCGTCGCGGGACTCGCCACTCACGACTTCGCGTCGCTGGCCATCAAGGTCGCGCTGGCGGTGTTCATCGGCGGCTTCGTGCTGGCCTGGTTCCGGCGCCGCATCTCCGATGCCCTGGAGGCGGCGTTCTTCTGGACCGTGATCGTGCTGTGCCTCGCCGCCGCCTATTCTTTCCGCTTCGAGCTGCGCGAGATCGGCGACCGCATGCTGTCCGAGCTGGTCCCCGGGCGGGCGGCGCAGCGCGGCGCCACCGTGGAGATCGCGCGCGGGCGCAACGGCGACTTCCACGTCTCGATGCAGCTCAATGGTGCCTATGTCTCCATGGTGCTCGACACCGGCGCGAGCGCGGTGGTGCTGACCCAGGAGGCCGCCAAGGCCGCCGGGCTGCCGCTGGAGCTGCTCAATTACAACGTCACGATCGACACCGCCAACGGCCGCACCCGCGCGGCGGCGGTGACGCTCGACCGCATGGCGGTGGGTTCCATTGTCGAGCGCGGCGTGCCGGCCCTGATCGCCCAGCCGGGCCAGCTCAAGGTGAGCCTGCTCGGCATGAGCTTCCTCAACCGGCTGCAAAGCTGGGAGGTGCGCGGCGACCGCCTGACCATGCGCGGACACGCGACGCCTACCACATCAGGCTTGCGATGAAGCGCGCCGCGACCAGCAGCAGGAACACGCCGAAGGCGATCTCCAGGCGGCGCCGCGGCAAGGCATGCGCCAGGCGCGCGCCGTAAGTGGCGGTAAAGCTCGACACCGGCGCCATGACGGCGACGCCGATCAGCGACACGAACCCGATCGACAGCGGCGGCACCTGCGCCTGGTGCGGCAGGCCCGCCAGCATGTAGCCGAGCGTGCCGGCGACCGTGATCGGCACGCCGAGACCCGCCGACGTCGCCACCGCCTTGTGGATCGGAATGCCGTACAGCGTCTGCACGATGTTGGACACCGACCCGCCGCTCACCCCCATCAGCGACGAGCTCAATCCGACCAGCAGGCCATAGGCCGACATGGCGGCGCGGCCGGGCAGTTCTGTCGCAATGCGCCAGGTGTCGCGCCCGAACAGGAATTTCGCCCCGACGAACACCGCCACCACCACGAAGGCGAGCTTGAACACGGCACTGGGCGCGAACGCCGCGACGATCGAGCCGATGGCGACGCCCACGACCGCCGGGACCGCCCAGGCCCGCACCACGTCTTCGAGCACGGCCCCCCTGGCGCGGTGCGCGAGATACGAGCGGATGGTGGTCGGAACGATGATCGCCAGCGAGGTGCCGACGCAGAGCTGCATGCGCACCTCGTCCGGCACGTCGAGAATGCGAAACACCTCGTAGAGCACCGGCACGATGACGGCGCCGCCGCCGATGCCGAACAGTCCGGCCAGGATGCCGGTCGCCACCCCGCCGATCATGATGGCGAGGGCGAGCCACAGCAATTCGCTGATCGGCACTCCGAGCATTCGTCACACTCCGCGAGGACTCCGCGCCGCCAGGGCTGCACATCCGGCATGACGGGACTGCGTCCTGGATTCAAGGGCGTGCGCCATCCGAACTTGAGATTGTACCCCCCTCCGTGCTTGCATCATCCTGTTGCTCATGTCGCTGATCGAGGGGGCTGGCTCATGACTATACGCATGATTGCTCTCGCCTCTGCTGCGATCGTCTCCATGTTGTTGCCGGCGACGCCCGAAGCCGCGATGGCGCAAGCCTCTAGGGATCCGTGCGCCAAGCTCTGCGACTGCGATTTCGACTGCCTCGATTTCTGCTCCGCCAGTTCGTGCACGCGTCCAAGCGCATGCAAGGCGCGGGTGCTGACGATGAAGGCCACTTGTCAGAACGTTTGCAGCCGGTGCCAGCGACTGAGCCGCGCCAAGAAGTGAAATTCCACCGGAGCGCAGCCTCACCCGCCTTGACACGCCGCTGGGCTCAAGCGGCCGCAGTCTGCGTCGAGTCGGGACTCATGTCCGATACGCGCGCGAGCGCCTGGCGCAGCACCTCCGCGCCGGCGTCCGACTTCACGCCTTCCACGGCGAGATGACGGCGGAACGCGCGCGCGCCCGGCACGGCGTGAAACAGCCCGAGCACGTGGCGCGCGATGGCATAGAGGCGGGTGCCGCGGGCGACCTCGCGCGACACGTAGGGCAGCAGCGCTTCCGCCGCACCCTTGGGCGACGCGAATGGTGCCGGCGCGCCGAACAGCAGCGGGTCGACGGCGAGCAGCCGCCATGGCTCCTGATAGGCGGCGCGTCCCATCATGACGCCGTCCACATGGGCGATATGCTGCACGGCGGCCTCGATGCTGGTGATGCCGCCGTTGAGCACGATCGAAAAATCGGGATTCGCCGTCTTGAGCCGATGCACCCGCGCATGATCGAGCGGCGGCACCTCGCGATTCTGGCGCGGCGACAGCCCCTGCAGCCAGGCCTTTCGCGCGTGCACGACGAGCGCAGCCGCCCCCGCCGCCTTGACGGCTTGCGTCATGGAGTCGAGTGCGCGTTGCGGATCCTGGTCGTCGATGCCAAGACGGCACTTGACGGTGACCGGCACGCGTACGGCGTGGCGCATGGCGGCGACGCAATCGCCGACCAGGTCGGGCTCCGCCATCAGACAGGCGCCGAACCGCCCTTCCTGGACGCGATCGGACGGGCAGCCGACGTTGAGGTTGACCTCGTCATAGCCGAAATCCTCGGCGATGCGGGCGCAGGCGGCGAGCGCCGCCGGATCGCAGCCGCCGAGCTGGATCGCCACCGGATGCTCGAACGGGTCGAAGCCGATGAGCCGGGCGCGGTCACCGCGCAGCACCGCCCCGGTGGTCACCATCTCGGTGTAGATCAAGGCGCGGCGCGTGAGCAGGCGATGGAAGAACCGGCAGTGCCGGTCGGTCCATTCCATCATCGGGGCGACGGCGAATTTTCGGTCCAAGTCGCCCATTGTGTTCGTCTTCTGATCGATGTCGGAGCTTCGAATTGGGCAGCTTTTACCCGTGCATCGCTGCGCCGAGCAAGGGCCTGTCCCTGCCTCAGTGAAGGCTGCCGTCAAGCAGATCCTGCAAGCCGGCCGGCGTCTCGGGCAATCCGGCGCAGCGAAATGCGATGGAGAATGCGAAGCGGAAACTCAACGTATCGATGCGTGCCGAAGCCATCGCCATTGCGGTCTCGCTGGCGATCGTCGTCCCGTGAGCGTCTGCCATGGCTCACGCCCCCACGTCATAACCGCAGGATCCACTTGCGGGATTTGACATTGGTGCGCAACGTTGAGAATTGACGGCAAAGACATTCTTCATTGTTCGAATTCTAAACTGCAGCTCACTGCAATTCTAAAGTAGTTTTCAGGAATAACCCTTGCGCCTTCTGCGTTCACCACATAGTCGTCGCACGGGACGTGCGGCCTTGGCTGGGAGCACGGAATGAGCTCGAACAGAGTTGGCATTGCGGCCGCCGTAATCACGACATCGGCGTTTGCCGCGCTCGTCTCAACTCCGCTCAAGGCTCAGGATCTCGCGGCGCCGCTTGCCTTCTATGAGATCGAAACGAAATACATCTTCGGGTTCACCGAGGGCTCCGGCGTCGGCCTCGAAGGCGAGAAGGAGCTGTCGTCCGATACGATCGCGCGTTTCGGCAAGCGCGATGGGCAGTACGCGGCGACCGAAACCAAGTGGGAGTTCGAGTACACGCCCAATCAATATGTGCAGCTCGAGCTTGGACCGCTCACCGCGTCCCACTACATTCGCGACGTGACTGATCTCGACAATCGCAACACGTTCCGGCCGTCCGGCTTCTTCGGGGAATTCAGATATCTGCTGGTCGATCGCCCCGCCTCGCCGGTCGCCGCGACGATTTCGTTCGAGCCGGTCTATCGCCGCGTCGACGAGACGAGCGGCGTGCCCGTCCAGAACTTCGAATTCGAGACCAAGCTGCAGGCGGATGTGGAGCTCGTCAAGAATCGACTCTATGGCGCCGTCAATCTGATCTACGAGCCGGAAACGACGCGCACGGCCGAGGGCACCTGGGAGCATGAGTCGACGCTTGGCTTCACCGCCGCGCTGGCCGTTCGGCCCACGCCGACGCTCGTGATCGGCGCCGAACTCGACTACTACCGGCACTATGACAGCCTGGGGCCAAACCGCTTTACCGGCGATGCGCTCTTCCTCGGCCCGACGCTCTATTATAAGTTCGCGCGCAAGTGGTTCGTGACGGCAGCCTGGAACGCACAGATCTGGGGCCGCGAGATCGAGACTGGCAATCACCTCAATCTCGAGGAGTTTTCGCGCCAGCGCGCCAAGCTCAAAGTCGCAGTGGAATTCTAGCGAGCAGACGTTCGAGAATTGTCCGGAAGGAAGCGCTCATGTTGAAGACCTGCATGCTGGTTGCCGCCGTCATGTCATGCTGTCTGACTTCGAGTGCTGCGCGCGCGCAGGACACGACGCTCAGCCTGGCAATCCAGGGCGGCCGCTTTCAACCTGCCGAACTTCGCGCGCCGGCAAACAAACCCTTCACCATTTCAATCAAGAACGGGGATGCGAAGCCGGTCGAGTTCGAGAGCGTCAGCCTGCGCGTCGAGAAGGTGATAGCGCCGAGGAGCCAGGGGACGGTGCGCATCCGCGCGTTGTCGCCCGGGCGCTATGAATTCTTCGACGACTTCAACCAGAGCAACCGTGGCGCCGTCGTCGTGCAATAGTACGCCGCAACAAGAATGCTGACATGATCGGTGCTCTGATCGTCGTTTTCCGTGAGGTGTTCGAGGCCGGGCTGATCCTCGGCATCGTGCTGGCGGTGACGCGGGATGTTGCCGGACGCTCCTACTGGGTCAGCGGCGGTGTGGCTGCCGGCGTCTGCGGCGCCGCGATCGTCGCGGTTTTTGCCAATAGCCTGTCGGAGGCTTTTGCCGGCGCGGGCCAGGAGCTGTTCACCGCGACCATCCTGGGCGTCGCAGTCGTCATGCTCGCCTGGCACAACATCTGGATGGCGCGACACGGACGGCAGCTTGCCGCTGACATGCGGCACGAGGGCGAGGCCGTCGCTTCCGGCGCCAAGCCGGTCGCGGCGCTCGCGCTGGTGGTCGCGGTCGCCGTCCTGCGTGAAGGATTCGAGGTCGTGCTGTTTCTCTACGCCATGATCATGCAGGAGGGCGGCGCGAATGCCGGCATCGCGATCGGCGGAGGATTGGGGCTGATCCTTGGCGCCCTCGTGTGCGTGCTGACGTACTTTGGCCTGCTGCAAATTCCATCCCGTCATCTCTTCGCGGCGACCAGTTTCATGATCGCATTCCTGGCTGCCGGAATGGCGTCGCAGGCGATGGCATTCCTCGCGCAGGCCAACGTGCTTACGGCGCTCGACAAGGTCGTCTGGGACACCTCCTGGATCTTGTCGGATGAGTCGATCCTTGGCCGTGCCCTGCGCACCCTGATCGGCTACACGGCGCAGCCGACGGAGATGCAAATCATCGTGTATCTCGGAACCCTGACGGCAATCTTCGCTCTGATGCGCATATTCGCGCCGCCACCGAGCGGTGCGAGAGCGCCGGTCAGGACCGATCTGGCGAGCCAAAGGAAATAGACCTGCCACGCCTCAGTGGCAGGAGTTTCACGTTGCCCGACAGCGCACGCGCCACCGCCACCATCTGCTGCTCACCGCCCGACGGATAGTCGGCCGCGATGTGCATGCACTCCTTCAGGCGCTTCAACGCATTGATATCACATTATAAATTGCATACACCATTATGAGAAATGCTGGCAGCGCCGCCGCTGATGCAAAAAATTCCATTTTCCTCCCAAGGATTCCCGCCACACCCGCGTCTCATGGTCGAACGCACGAGTGATCTCCCGCTACGAACTGCCGCCTCAAATGACGGGGCCATCCTTGAAGGCCGATAACGGTTCACCGGTTTACGCGCGGGCCTACGAGCCCCCGGAACGCCCTCGCCCGCCCGCCGGCACCGGAGGTGTGGCGGACGTGATCGGAGATCCGGACCGCGACCTCGTCGATCGCGCGGCGGGCGGCGACCGCGATGCTTTCGAAGCGCTGCTGCGGCGGCACTACGACCGCATCCACCGCGTCGCGTGGCGGGTGACCGGGTTGCGTTCCGACGCACAGGACATCGCCCAGGACGTGTGCTGCACGCTGGTGGAGAAGATCGGCAGCTTCAAGGGTGAAGCCAGGTTCACCACCTGGCTCGTCGGCATCGTGGTGAATGCCTGCCGCGACCATCGCCGCCGCGGCCTCACGCTGGCGCGCATGCGCGAGCGGATGGCGGTTCTGGCCGGCCTGGCGACACCGCCGGACGGCCGCGACCACTACCGGCGAAGCTGGCTGGCGAGCGAGCTCGCGCGGCTCGATCCGCTGTTGCGCGACACGGTCGTGCTTGTCGTCGGCGAGGATTTGACCCACGCGGAAGCGGCGCGCGCGCTCGGCGTGGCGGAATCGACGGTCTCATGGCGCATGCACGAG
>DATFWC010000039.1:0-12485 GCA_035259885.1 Xanthobacteraceae bacterium | reverse complement strand
ATTGCCTGGACTCATCCTTTTGATGGATGCGCGGGTCAAGCCGGCAGATGACGAGGAACTTGCATCGGAGCATTGCTTCAGCGGCCGGCGGCGCCCGTCACCCTGACGGCGTCGCTGGCCGCGCGGATGACCTCGGGAGGCAGCGCATAGGCGGCGTCGATCATTCTTGCCACCGCGTCGCCGTCAAGCTCCTTGAGCTCGAGGTGCTGGCGGGCGGCCTCGGCGATGAAGCCCGGGTCCGTCATGGTGGCATGAAACGCCGCGCGCAGCGCCGCCACCCGCTCGGCCGGAACGCCGGGCGGGACCAGCAGCGGCCGATCCATCTGCTGCGGCGCCACCAAGAGCTCGATGGTCTGGCGCGTGCGCGCATCCTTGGCGAACTCGCCCACCGCCGGCACGTCGGGAAACAGCGGGTCGCGCGTGAGCGACACCTGGATCGGCACGTTCACCTTCTTCTGCGCGAACCAGTCGGGCCGCGTGGCGTTGATCGAGGAGACGAGGCCCGCGCAGCGCCCGTCGATCTCGCCCCGCTCCATGGCCAGATAGATCTCGTTGCCGCCCTTGTAGCCCGACACTACCCGCGTCTTCATGCCGAACAGGCGGTTGAGCATGATCGGGAACGTCTCCATCTGCGACCCGGCGCCGGAGCTGCCGACCACGAACTCCTTGTCGAACAGGTCCTGCGCGGTCTTGATCGCCGACGTGTGCCAGGCGACGCAGATCGCGGTGGCGCTGTTCATGCTGCCGATCCACTGCATCTCGCGCGGATCGAATTTTGCGCCCGGTACACTGAACAGCGGCGCCAGCGGCACGCTCGAATGCACCAAGCCGACGGTGGTGCCGTCGCGCGGCGCCACGGTGGCGAAGTACGTCATGGCGCGAATCCCGCCGGCGCCCGGCATGTTCTGCACCACCACCTGCGGCTTGCCCGGGACGTGGCTGGCGAAGTAGGGCGCGAACGCGTTGGCGTAGCTGGCATAGCCGCCACCAACGTCGGCGCTGAGGATCAGGTTGATCTGCCGCCCGCGATAGAAGTCGGCCACCGGGTCGGCGCGGGCGGTAGACGGAACGCAACCAAATACTGCGGCCACCACGAGCACGGCACTGGTTTTGTGTCGAGGCGATGCCTCTCGCTCCATCCCTCCCCCGGCGCGCGCCATGCGCGCGCCGCTGGGGGAGGCTGGCGCGCGCAGCGCGCCGGGTGGGGGGCAGGTTCGTCGCCTCATAACTTGACCCCATTCGCCTCGCTTCGCTCGGCACCCTCCCCTTTCAGGGGAGGGATGGAGTTCGTGGATCGCTTGGAGCCATCGCCCACGTGCTGAAACACTAATCGGCGAACACGTCGATCAGCGTGCCGTCGCAGTCGGCCATCTGGTACTGGCCAAGCGGACAGGAGCACCGGAACAGCTTTTCCAGCGCGCCGCCCTCCGGACCCGAGAATGGCGCCGGCGCGAGCCGCGGGTTGTTGGCTGCGAGGCGCTCGACGTCGTCCTTCAGCGCCTGCACGCTCTCCACCTTGAAGCCGATGTGGTCCATGCCGGCCGTGATGATCCCGGTGCCGTCGTAATCGGTGATCTCCCACGGCATGATCACCAGCGTGACATGGCCGTCGGTCAGGTAGTGGTTGCGGTCGTCGCCGCCCCGGTTGGCGGGCGCCAGCTCGAACACGTCGCGATAGAATTTCGCCATCTCGGCCGGCCGCAGGGTGCGCAGCGCCACGTGACTGATGTGGCGCGGATTGGGCTTGCCGTCGTTCTCCACATAGATGGCGGCGCGGTTCGCCATGTCCTTCTGCGACAGGTCGAACACGTTGCCGTCCGGATCGTGGGTGGTGATGCCGGCGAACGGCCGGTTCGACGGCCGCTTGAGCCATTTCACCGCCGGATAGTTTTCGCGCAGGCGCGCGAACACGGTCTCGACGTCGTCCACCTCGATGCCGAAATGGTCGAGGCCGGCCGAGCGCCCGGCGCGGCGCGGATTGATGTTGAGGCCGACATAGCCGTCGCCAACCGTGACGGCCTGCGAGGCGCGGGCGAGCGGCGCATTGCGCATGGCAAAGACGGCTTCGTAGAATTTTGCCAGCTGAGCGTAGTTGTCGCTGACGATGGCGACGTGATTGATCTTGGCAAACATTTTTCGGCTCCCCGGGCGATGGCCGCATGTCGCACCACAGCGCCAGCGTGCATCATCGCCCGTGGCGCGCGCAAGCCGAGTCAGCTTTGCTCGCGCCGCTCGCGCAAGAGTCCTTCCTGCGCCACCGAAGCCACCAGCGTGCCGTCGCGCGCGAAGATGAGGCCGCGGGAAAAGCCGCGCGCGCCCGACAGGTTGGGGCTGTCCTGCGCGTACAGCAACCAATCGTCGGCGCGGAACGGGCGGTGGAACCAGAGCGCGTGATCGAGGCTCGCCGCCATGATGCGCTTGTCGAACACGGTGCGCCCGTGCGGAATCAGGGCGGCGTCGAGCAGCGTCATGTCGGACGCATAGGCCAGCACGCACTGATGGATGGCGGGATCGTCGGGCAGTTTTCCCGTGGCGCGGATCCACACGTGGAACTTGGCCTCTTCCGATTTCACGCCGAGATAGCGGGTGAACTCGACCGGCCGCAGCTCGATCGGCCGCTCGCGCTCGAAATAGCGCCGCACCGGTTCTGGCATCGTCGCCCGCGCCCGCGCCTTGATGTCGGCTTCGCTCGGCAGATCTTCCGGCTTCGGCACATCCGGCATCGTGGCTTGGTGGCTGAAGCCCGGCTCGTCGCGGTGGAACGAGATCCCCGCGGCGAAGATGGCGTGGCCGTGCTGGATCGCCACCACGCGCCGCGTCGTGAAACTCTTGCCGTCGCGGATGCGGTCGACCTCGTAGATGATCGGCACCTTGGGGTCGCCCGGCAGGATGAAATAGGCGTGCATCGAATGCGGCGGCCGATCCTCGACGGTGCGCAGCGCCGCCACCAGCGCCTGCCCGATCACCTGGCCGCCGAACACGCGCTGCCACCCGGATTGCGGCGAGCGGCCGCGAAACAGGTTCACCTCGAGCGGCTCGAGATCGAGAAGCGAGAGCAGATCGGCGACCGCGGAGGGCATGGGCGTGCTCGGCCAAAAGCCAGACGTGATGCAGTGACGGCGCGCGGCGCGGGCGCGCCGCTAGCGCTTGGCGCAGACCAGCGTGACCTTCACGTTGTCGCTGTCGCCGCAGGTCGCACCGTTGTCCATCGGCTGCAGCGGATAATTGGTCCACGATCCCGTGCAGTAGGCGTTGATCATGACCTCGCCGGCATCGCAGCCGGCGGCACCGGCGGTCGGGCCGACGACGCGGAAGCTGGCGGTGGCTGGCGCGGCGGCCGCGCCTGCGGCGCCTACAGCGCCTACAGCGCCTACAGCGCCCTGCAGCCCGCGTTCGCCCGCTGGCCCGGCCGGTCCCTGTTCACCGGGCGGCCCGGCGACGCCTTGCGGCCCGCGTTCGCCCGCTGGTCCGGCAGCACCGCGCTCGCCCGGCGTTCCGGCAGTACCGCGCTCGCCTTGCGACCCGGGGGGGCCGGCTGGCCCGGGCGGTCCGGGCGGTCCTGCCGGTCCCGCGGGTCCCCGCTCACCCGCCAGCCCGGCGACGCCGGCCTCGCCCTGCGGTCCGGGCGGCCCTGGCGGTCCCGCGGGTCCTGCCGGTCCGCGTTCGCCTTGCGCGCCAGCCGGTCCCGCCGGCCCGGCGGCTCCCGTCGATCCCTGCGACCCTTGCGGCCCTTGTTGTCCCTCGCATGCTGCAAGCATCAGTACCGACGCAATGGCGCAAACCGCGATAGCTGGCCGCATGGTGTCCTCCCGGCTGTGTGGCGCAAGCTTGTGTGCTAAGCGAGCAATGCGTCAAGCACGCAACGATGACGGGCCGCACGGATTCGCGCGTGAACGACAGAGAGACCACAGACGTGCTGATCGCCGGCGGCGGGTTCGCCGGCCTGTCGCTGGCCATCGCGCTGCGCCAGGCGCTCGGCCCATCGTTCTCCGTCACGGTCGCCGATCCGGCGCTGGCCGCCGGCAAGGACGAGCGCGCGTCGGCGATCGCGGCGGCGGCGCGGCGCCTGTTCGAAACCATCGGCGTGTGGGACGCCGCCGCCGGACAGAGCCAGCCCATCCTCGACATGGTGATCACCGACAGCCGCCTGGGCGATGCGGCGCGCCCGGTGTTCCTCACCTTCGACGGCGAGATCACGCCGGGCGAGCCGTTCGCCCACATGATCGAGAACCGCGATCTCGTGACCGCCCTCGTGGCCAAGGCGCGCGACGAAGGCGTCATCTTGCGCCCGACCGCGGTGACGGCCTGCGAAACGCGGCGCGACCAGGCTGCGGCCCGCTTGGCCGACGGCGCGACGGTTGCGGCGCGGCTGGTCGTGGCGGCCGACGGGGCGCGGTCGCGGCTGCGCGACCTGGCCGGGATCGAAACCTTTGGCTGGTCCTATGACCAGGCCGCCATCGTCACCACGGTGGCGCACGAGCGCGACCATCACGGCCGCGCCGAGGAGCATTTCTTGCCTGCTGGGCCGTTCGCCATCCTGCCGCTGACCGGCCGCCGGTGCTCCATCGTGTGGACCGAGGACGCGGCGGAAGCGCAGCGCATCATTGCGCTGCCGGATGCGCAATTCCATGACGAGCTCGAGCGCCGGTTCGGCCTGCGCCTGGGCGAGATCGAGGTCGTCGGCCCGCGCCGCGCCTACCCGCTTGGCCTGTGGGTGGCGCGCGCCTTCGTCGCCGATCGCCTCGCGCTCGTCGGCGACGCCGCCCATGTGATTCATCCGATCGCCGGCCAGGGCCTGAACCTGGGACTGCGCGACGTGGCGGCGCTGGCCGAGGTGATGGTAGACGCGGCGCGGCTCGGCCGCGACATCGCGGCGCGCGACGTGCTCGACCGCTATCAGCGCTGGCGCCGCTTCGACACCATGACCATGGGCATCGCCACGGACGGGCTCAATCGCCTGTTCTCCAACCGCTCCGACGTGCTGCGGCTCGTGCGCGACGTCGGCCTCGGGATCGTCGACCGCCTGCCGCTGGTGAAGGATTTTTTCATCCGCGAGGCCGCCGGCCTCACCGGCCAGGTGCCAAAGCTTTTGCGCGGCGAGGCGTTGTAGCGCTCACGCGCAACGAACGCGGCGCGCTCCCTTTCCCCGCTGGGGAGAGGTGGAGCACGTGGGCTGGCCGCGTCTGAAGCGGCCCGCGAGTGTCAGCTCACGCTGCCGACGAACAGCACAATCGGCGGAAGAATTCCCGCATCGAGCGGCAGCGCGCGATTTGTATAGGTCGCAAGGTTGCCGGCGCGGTCGATCGGTGCGGTTTTGAGCACGTGATTGGCTGTGGGCACCGTGACGACGCGCGCATCCGGCCGCGCCCGGGCGAGCGCGTCGCGATGCTCGAGCGGGACTTGCACGTCGCGCCCGCCGTAGAGCAGCAGAACCGGAAGCGAGAGCTGCGCCAGCTCGACGCGCGGATCGACCGTCATGATCGACGCAAGATAGGGCTGCACCGAGGGGCGGAAGATCGGCGCCAGTTCGGCCGGCACATCGGCGATGCGCTCGCCGCGTGCGAGCGCATCGGTGATACGCAGCGCCTCGTCCCGCAGGTCCTCGGACAATGGCGCGGTGCGCAGCTGTGCCCGCAGCACATCGGCCAGCGGGCGGCCCGGCGCGGCCAGCAGCACCAACCCGGCCAGCGACAGCTCGCGCGCGGCGCGCATGGCGATGAGCCCGCCTTCGCTGTGCCCGGCCAGGATGACGGACGACACGTCGCTGCGGCCGGCGAGGTCGCGCGCCGCCGCGACCGCGTCGTTCACCAGATCGTCGAAGCGCAAGTCCTCCTCGCGCGTCACCAGCTTGGCGCTGCCACCGATGCCGCGCTTGTCGTAGCGCAGCGAGCGCACGCCGTTCGCCGCCAGGCCGGCGGCGAGCAGACGGTAGGTGTCGGTGGAGATCAGCGGACCATTGCCGTTGCGGTCGGTCGGGCCCGATCCGGCCAGGATGAGAACCGCGGGGCCGCGTGCCGGACTTTTCGGCAGCCCCAGTGTGCCGGCGAGCCCATCGTGCGACCATGGCTCTTCGACCACGGTATCCTCGGCACCGTGCGCGAGACCCACGCCGGCGGCCATGCCGCCGATCAGCCCGAGCACGCGCCGGCGCGACGGCCGCGTCACGTCAGCGGCACCGCCAGCACGTGATCGCGGAACGCCGGCCGCTTCTCGACCTCTCCGTACCAGCGCTCGAGATTTTTCAGCGCCGGCCGTTCCGGCACCAGCTGGCGATACCGGAACGCAACAAGGGCCGGCGGGATATCGCCCATCGAGAACGCATCACCCGCCAGGTAGGCGGATTTGCCGAGCGCCGCGTCCACCATCTGCATGGCGGCCGTGGTCCTCGCCTGCGACTCGGCGATCGCCTGGTGGTCGCGCTTCTCGGGGGGCGTGCGGATCAGGCCCCAGAAGGTCGCGTGGAGCGCCGGCCCGGCGACGGTGAGCTGCCAGTCCATCCACTGGCTGGCGCGGGCGCGAGCCCTTGGATCGGCAGGCTCAAGCGTGCCGACGCCGTGCTTGGCCGCCAGGTAGCGCACGATGGAATTGGATTCCCACAGGATGAACCCGTCCTCCTCCTCCAGCGTCGGCACCAGGCCATTCGGGTTCATGGCCAGGTAGGGCGGCTCCTTGTTCTTGCCGAACGCCCCGCCGATGTCGATGCGCTCGTGCGGAAGCTTGAGCTCGCCCACCGCCCACATCACCTTCTGCACGTTGATCGAGTTGTTGCGCCCCCAGATTTTGATCATTCACACGACTCCTTGGCGTTGCGCCCGCAGACCCGCCCCTTGGGGGCGTCCATCAGGAACCAACCACGAGCGCTGCCAAGAGGGCAACCACGCGAGGTTGCCCCTACGCGAAGCGGGCAGAGCCTCTGTCTACTCCAGCGGCCGGGCTTCCTCCGGCAGCATGATCGGGATGCCGTCGCGGATCGGATACGCCAGTTTTGCCGCGCGGGAAATCAGCTCCTGCTTCTCGGCATCGTATTCCAGCGTGCTCTTGGTGAGCGGGCAGACGAGGATTTCCAGAAGCTTTGGGTCGACGCTGCTGGCGGGTCGATCGGTGGTCATGATGTGTCCTGGCCGTTGAGGGGTTTAGTCTGTCCCGCCGAAGCGGGCGAGCGCAATATCCCTGCTTCGTGTGACAGAAGGTCGACGAGAACAGAAGCGGTCAACCCGATGACATGGCTTGCCGGCGTCGATGGCTGTCCTGCCGGATGGATCGTCGCCCTGGTGCGTCCCGACGGCGACGAGGTGCGAATCACGGTCGTGCCGCGCTTCGCCGACGTGTTTTCCGGCACGCGGCCGGCGATCGTGGCGGTGGACATTCCGATCGGACTGCCCGAACGCGGCCAATATGGCGGGCGTGCCGCCGAGAACGCGGTGCGCCCGCTGCTCGGCGGCCGCCAGTCATCGGTGTTCTCGGTGCCGTCGCGGGCCGCCATTCTGGCGGCCGACTACGCCGAGGCCTGCACGGCCGCGCTCGCCACGTCGGATCCGCCGCGCCGGGTGTCGAAGCAGCTGTTCATGCTCGCGCCGAAGATCCGCGAGGTGGACGCCGTCCTGCGTGCCGACGCTGCCCTCGCCGCGACCGTGTTCGAGGTGCATCCCGAGCTGGCGTTCTGGCGGCTCAACGGCGAGCATGCGCTGGGCGAGCCGAAGAAGGTGAAGGGAAAATGCTACGAGCCCGGGCTGGCGCTGCGGCGCCGGCTGCTCGTGGCCGCGGGGTTGCCGGCGGGGATCGTCAACGGCGCGACGCCGCGTGGCGCCAGGCCGGACGATCTGTTGGATGCGCTGGCCTGCACCGCAATTGCGCGGCGCCTGCACGCCGGCGTCGCGCAGTCGTTTCCGGCTTCGCCGCCGCGCGATGCGTTCGGCCTGCCGATGGCGATCTGGGCGTGAGCTATTTCAGGAACAGGTAGATCGCCGTGTATGGCACCCGGCTTTCCTTGTTGGCGTTGGCCTCGTCGCAACCCGACGGAGGTGCCGTGCCGCCAAGGGTCAGGATGCGCTGGATGGCCTTGGCCTGCGTGAACTGGCCGGATCCCTCGCTCGACTTCACCTCGAGCCACAGCCAGGGAATGTCATTTCCGGTCGGCGCCGGCACATTGGCCTTCGCGGCGGCCACGACCTTGCCGCCGTCCTCGCCTTCCCAGGTCGGGCCGGCATAGTGCTTGCCGATCTTCTTCTGCTGCGTGTCGAACAGCTCCGCCTCCGGGGCCTTGAAGGCCCACGCCCACGCGCCAGCGGCGTTCTTGCTGCAGGTGTAGATCTGCACGCCCTTGGCCGGCACCGTGAGGTAGCTCGTCATACCGGGCGGCGTGATCGCCGCCGGGATTTCGATCTTGCTCTGCATCCCCATCTGCGCCGAGCTCGTCTGCGCTGACAGCGCCAGCGCCGCCACAGCGAGCGCGACCGTCAGAGACTTGCACATTCCCACTCTCCCCGTTGATGAGATCGATGCGTCGACGGTCACGCCGCTTTTTTCTTCGCCTGGATCAGCTTGCGATTGATCAGGCACTCCGCGATCTGCACGGCGTTGAGCGCCGCGCCCTTGCGCAGGTTGTCGGACACCACCCACATGGCAAGGCCGTTGTCCACCGTGGGGTCCTCGCGGATGCGGCTGATGTAGGTCGCATCCTCGCCGGCCGCCTCGTGCGGGGTCACGTAGCCGCCGGGCTCGCGCCGGTCGATCACCACGCAGCCGGGCGCCGCGTGCAGAATGTCGCGCGCCTCGTCGGCCGTGATCGGATTCTCGAACTCGAGGTTCACCGCCTCGGAATGGCCGATGAATACCGGCACGCGCACGCAGGTCGCGTGCAGCTTGATCTTGGGATCGAGAATCTTTTTCGTCTCCGCCACCATCTTCCACTCTTCCTTGGTGGAGCCGTCGTCCATGAAGACGTCGATGTGCGGGATGACGTTGAACGCGATGCGCTTGGGAAACTTTTTCGTCTCGATCTCCTGCAGCGAGTAGATCGCCTTGGTCTGGCGGTCGAGCTCGTCCATGGCGTCCTTGCCGGCGCCGGAGACCGACTGATAGGTCGCGACGACCACGCGCTTGATCGTGGCGCGCTCGTGCAGCGGCTTGAGCGCCACCACGAGCGGGGCGGTCGAGCAGTTGGGATTGGCGATGATGCCCTTGCGGCGGAAGCCGGACACCGCCTCGGCATTCACCTCGGGCACGATCAGCGGCACGTCGGCGTCGTAGCGCCAGCACGAGGAGTTGTCGATCACCACGGCGCCGGCCGCCGCGATCCTCGGCGACCATTCCTTGGACACGGCGGAGCCGGCCGACATCAGGCAGATGTCGACGTCGGCGAAGTCGTAGTGGTCGAGTGCCTTGCACTTGAGCGTGGCGTCGCCATACGACACCTCGACGCCCTGGCTGCGGCGCGACGCCAGCGCCACCACCTCGTCGGCCGGGAACCGGCGCTCGGCCAGCACCTCCAGCATTTCGCGGCCCACATTGCCCGTGGCGCCCACGACGGCGACCTTGTAACCCATCGTTGATTCTCCGGCGAAATTCACTCCGGCGGCGTATGGCGGCACGCCGGCGCGGAAGCGCTTCTAAAGCATTTTCCGGAAAAGGGGAAACCGCTTTCCTGGCAGAACATGCGCCCGAACCGCCAAGCGAGAACCCGGCACAACTCAAACGCCGCCCGGCGGCGGGCTCCAGGTTGCCGCCGCCGCCGCCCGAACGGTAGTCTGGTGGCGAAACATGTAGGTTTGGTTGCCAAAGGGTAAACGGGGGGAGACGTGCTCAAGTTCGGGATCGGCCAGTCGGTGCGGCGGGTGGAGGATCAGCGGTTCATCACCGGGCGCGGGCGCTACGTTGATGACATCAACCTGCCCCACCAGTGCTACGCCGCCGTGGTCTACTCGCCGCATGCCCATGCGCGCATCCGCCGGATCGAGGCCGCCAAGGCCAAGGCGGCGCCGGGGGTTCTCTGCGTGCTCACCGGCGCCGACGCGGCGGCGGAAAAGCTCGGCGCCATCACGCCGTTCCTGATGCCGGAAATGCTCGGGGCGCCGAAAGGCTATCGGACGTTCTGGCCGGTGCTCGCCGTGGACAAGGTGCGGTTCGTCGGCGAGCGCGTGGCCGCCGTCGTCGCCGAGAGCCTGGCGCAGGCGCGCGACGCCGCCGAGTTGATCGAAATCGATTACGAACCATTGCTGAGTGCCACCCATCTCGAGGATGCGGCCAAGCCCGACGCTCCCAAGGTCTGGGACGATTGCCCGCAGGGCAACGTCGGCTATGGCCTGATGTTCGGCGACATGGCAGCGACCGACGCGGCCTTCGCCAAGGCCAAGCACGTGGTCTCGGTCAAGCTGCGCAACAACCGGCTCTCGGCCAATGCCATGGAGCCGCGCGTGGCGCTCGGCGACTACGACGTCGGCACCGAGAATTTTACCCTGCATACCAGCACGCAGAACCCGCACGGCGTGCGCAACGAAGTGGCGCACATCTTCCATCTCCCTGAGACGCGCTTCCGCGTCATCGCGCCCGACGTCGGCGGCGGTTTCGGCATGAAGAGCGAAGTTTATCCGGAAGACGGGCTGGTCCTATGGGCCTCGCGCCTCATCGGCCGGCCGGTGAAATGGACGGCCACGCGCAGCGAAAGCCTCATGGGAGATGCCCATGGCCGCGACCAGGTGGTGTTCGGCGAACTGGCGCTCGACGAGAACGGAAAGATTCTCGCCCTGCGCAGCCAGGCGCGGTTTGCGAACGGCGCCTATCTGACCGGACCCGGCCTGGTGCCGTCGGTATTCGCGCTGCGCTTCCAGCCCAGCGTCTACGACATCCAGACCATCCACATCACGTGCCAGGGCGTGTTCACCCACACGACGCCGCTGACCCCCTATCGCGGCGCTGGCCGGCCGGAGGCCATCTATCTCATCGAGCGGCTGCTCGATCGCGCCGCCGAGGCCACCGGTCTGGACCAGGCAGAGATCCGTCGCCGCAACCTGATCAAGCCGCAGGCGATGCCGTACAAGACGCCGACCATGTTCGTGTACGACAGCGGCGAGTTCGAGCGCCTGCTCGATCGCTGCCTCGATCTCGGCGACTGGAAGGGTTTTGCCGGGCGCCGCCGGGCGAGCGAGAAGAACGGCAAGCGGCGCGGCCGCGGTATCGCGTTCCTCATCGAGCAGGGCGGCGTGTTCAACGAGCGCATGGAGCTGCGCTTCGATCCTGGCGGTACGGTGACCATCGTGGCCGGCACGTTCTCTCACGGCCAGGGCCACGCCACCACGTTCGCGCAGCTCGTGTCGCAGTGGCTGGGCGTGCCGTTCGAGGCGATCCGCTTCGTGCAGGGCGACACCGACCAGGTGCCGTTCGGCCGCGGCACCTATGCGGCGCGCTCGTCGATGCTCGGCGGCTGCGCCCTCAAGGCGGCGGCGGACGCCATCGTCGAGAAGGCAAAACCCATGGCGGCCACCCTGATGGAGGCGGCGGCTGGCGACGTCGAGTTCAAGGACGGGCAGTTCCGCATCGTCGGCACCGACAAGTCGATGGGCATGATGGACGTCGCCAAGGCGTTCTATTACCGCATGGGCATCACCGACAAGTTCGGCGTCGGCCTGGAGGCGAGCGGCACCTACGCCACCGAACCGCCCAACTTTCCCAATGGCTGCCACATGTGCGAGGTCGAGGTCGATCCCGAGACCGGCGACGTCAAGGTCGATCGCTATTTCGCGGTCGACGACGTGGGCGTGGCAATCAATCCGCTGATCTGCGAGGGCCAGGTGCACGGCGGGCTGGCGCAGGGCATCGGCCAGGCGCTGATGGAGCACGCGTTCTACGATGCGCAGTCGGGCCAGCTCGTCTCCGGCAGCTTCATGGACTACGCCATGCCGCGCGCCGAGCACTTTCCCGAGTTCATCAGCGAGCTCGAGGAAATTCCGGCGAAGACCAATCCGCTGGGCGTGAAGGGCATCGGTGAAGCCGGCTGCGTCGCCTCGCCGCCGGCGGTGATCAACGCCGTGCTCGATGCGCTGAAACCGCTCGGCGTCGACCACATCGACATGCCGGCGACGGCCGCCAAGGTGTGGGAGACCTTGCGCAACGCCAAGGCGGCCTAGTTCCGTAGGGTGGGTTGAGGCGCGAGACTCGGCTGATGAATGGTGGCTGGGCGTGCCGCGCCGAAACCCACCATGATGAAACGCCGCGCGGTGGGTTTCGCCGCGCCGCGCCTCGCTCCGATGCCCGTGCAACGCGGCTCAACCCACCCCGCAGGGCTTGCGCCTCACAACTCCCACACCTGGCCGGGCTTGAGCGTGCGGAACGTGTCCGGCGCGATGCGGTGCTGCGTGAGCGCGTCTGCCAGCGCCATCGCGGGCGCGTCGATCGCCTCGTCGGTGAGCTGGAACGTGCCGTGGTGGTGGCCAAGTGCCAGCTCGGCGCCGCTGTCGAGGAACGCCGTCACGGCTTCCTCGGGGTTCATA
>DATFWC010000038.1:0-2309 GCA_035259885.1 Xanthobacteraceae bacterium | reverse complement strand
GCGTCGGCGTTGCTCACCGCCTCCTGCGCCACCTCGACGATGACGTCGCCCGGGCTCAGGCGCTTCTCGGCGGCGGCCGAGCCGCCTTCGACGCCGGTGATCACCACGCCCTTCACGCTGTCCTTGATCTTGTAGCGCTTGCGCAGGTCTTCGGTCAGGTTGGACAGATCGAGACCGAGCGTCTTCTTGACGACGGATTTGTCCTCGTCCTTGTTGTCGGTCTTGGCCGCAGCCTGCACCTTCTCGGCGTCCTCGAGGCGGCCGAGCTTGACCGTCTTGCTCTCTTCCTTGCCCTTGCGGACGACCACCACCGGCACGTCCTTGCCCACCGGCGTGTCGGCGACGATGCGCGGCAGGTCCTTCATCTCCTTGATGTCCTTGCCGTCGAACTTGACGATGACATCGCCGGGCTCGATGCCGGCCGGCTTGGCCGGCCCCTTGTCATCGACGCCCGCCACCAGAGCGCCGCGCGCGGGTTTGAGCCCGAGGCTTTCGGCGATGTCGTCGGTGACCTGCTGGATGCGCACACCGAGCCAGCCGCGGCGCATCTCGCCGAACTGGCGCAGCTGATCGATGACGGCGACCGCGTTCTTGGACGGGACCGCAAAGCCGATGCCGATCGAGCCGCCCGACGGCGAGTAGATCGCCGTGTTGATGCCGATGACCTCGCCGTTCATGTTGAACAGCGGGCCGCCGGAATTGCCGCGGTTGATCGAGGCATCGGTCTGGATGTAGCTGTCGTAGGGCCCGGAATTGATGTCGCGGTTGCGCGCCGAGACGATGCCGGCCGTCACCGAGCCGCCCAGCCCGAACGGATTACCGATCGCAATCACCCATTCGCCGATGCGCAGGACCTCGGAATCGCCGAAGCGCACCGACTTGAGCGGCCGTTCCGTCTTGACCTTGAGCACGGCCAAGTCGGTCTTCTGGTCGCGCCCGACGATCTCGGCCTTGAGCCGGTCGCCGTTGTTCAGGATGACCGTGACCTCGTCGGCGTCGGAGATCACGTGATTGTTGGTGATCACGATGCCTTCCGGATCGACGATGAAGCCGGAGCCGAGCGAGTTGACCCGGCGCGGCCCGCGATTGGGCGTGTCGCCGCCCGGCCCGCGCCGGTTCTTGAAGAATTCCTCGAAAAACTCCTCGAACGGCGACCCGGGCGGCAGCTGCGGCGTCGCACCGCCGCGCTGCTCGATCTTCTGGGAGGTCGAGATGTTGACCACCGCGTCAATTACCTGTTCGGCGACGTCGGCAATCGCGTCCGGTCCGCGCGCTGCGGCCGGCATTGCCAGCAGCGGCAGGACGAAGAGAGCTCCCGCAACGAGGGCGACGGCGGGGCGCCGGGCCTGGCGGATCGAACAATTGGGAAGAGCGGCCATGGAATGTCGTCTCCTCGACAGGACTTCGCCGGCGCTATTTCGCGCCCAAGCTCAACGCACGGACACGCGACTCGTTCGGCGCACCGTGCCAGTGACCGGATCTAGGGCGGGACCATGGCTTTGTCACGTCCGGTGCGCCCATCCGGCTACCCGCGCACCAACCATACCACCACGAGGCCGAACGCCGCGGAAATCACGCCGATGATACGCAAAGTCGTTTCCGGCGTCTCCAGAACGTTGGCCATGGCCTGCTTCGCCTTCACCGGGAACGCCGCCAGGACCAGGCCTTCGAGCGCCAACACGAGACCGAGCGCCACCAGCAAGTCGGACATCTACGCGTAGCCTGCATCCTGCCGTGGCGGCCCGGAATCACTTTTTGGTGTTGGTGTCTTCCCGCGGCTTGCCCGAGGGATCGACGAAGAACCGGAAGAACTCGGAGTCGGGCTTCAGCAGCATGCGCGTGTCGTTGTGCTTCAAGCCCGTCTCCAGCGCCTGCATCGAGCGGTAGAACGCGAAGAAATCCGTGTCGCGGCCGAACGCCTCGGCGAAGATGCGGTTGCGCTCGGCGTCGCCCTCGCCGCGGATCTGCTCGCCCTTGGAGGTGGCCTCGGCGATCAGCACGGTGACGTCGCGGTCGGCCCGCGCCTTGATCTCCTGGGCGCGCTGCTGCCCCTGGGAGCGGAATTCGGTCGCCTCCCGCTCGCGTTCGGTCTTCATCCGCCCATACACGGCCTGGCTGTTCTGCTCCGGCAGGTCGGCACGGCGGATGCGCACGTCGACCACCTCGATGCCGAATGCCTGCGACTCGCGGTCGAGCTGCTCGCGGATCTTCTGCGTCAGCTGCGGGCGCTCGTCGCGCACCACCTGGATGAAGGTGGATTCGCCGAGCACGCGGCGCAGCGCCGAATTGAGCAGCGTGGCGAGCTGCGA
>DATFWC010000037.1:0-3057 GCA_035259885.1 Xanthobacteraceae bacterium | reverse complement strand
CTTCTCCTTGAAGCCGACATTGCCGGGATTGATGCGGTACTTGTCGAGCGCCTCGGCACAGGCCGGATGATCGGCCAAAAGCTTGTGGCCGATGTAGTGGAAGTCGCCGACGATCGGCACGTCCACGTTCATCTTGCGCAGCCTGTCCTTGATGTGCGGCACAGCGGCCGCCGCCTCGTCACGGTCGACCGTGATGCGCACCAGCTCGGAGCCGGCGCGCGCCAGCGCGGCCACCTGCCGCGCCGTGGCCTCGGCATCGGCGGTGTCGGTGTTGGTCATCGACTGCACTACGACCGGTGCCGTGCCGCCGACGGTCACGCCGGCCACGTCGACCGGCACCGAGCGGCGCCGCGGCGCAATGCCATGGGTGGCCATGCAAAGCTCCTCTGATACCGGATGGGAGTGCCAGACCGGGCGGGCGCCGTCAACGCCGCGCGCCGGGCTCCCGCGGCCCGCCTGGAACGCGAGCGGATTCAAGCCACTGCGCGCTCCTGGTCATGCCCTGCGGCGGGCCGGTTCACCAGGACGAGGCCCGCGGCCACCAGGACCACCGCGGCCGCGAAGGCAGGCGTCAACGGCTCGCTCAGCACCAGGTGTCCCGCCGCCACGCCGAATAGCGGGGTGAGGAACGTGAACGCCGCCAGCCGGCTGGCGGAATAACGCTGCACCAGGGCGAACCAGGCGACGTAGCTGATGGCGGTGACCAGCACGGTCTGGTAGGCGAGCGAGCCGAGGGCGAGCGCCGACGGAACGGCGGCGATCCATTCTTGCGCCACCAGCGCCGCGACGGCGAGCAGCGGCGCCGAGACGACGAGCTGATAGAGCAGCGTCTTCTCGGGCGGCGCGCGGCTGAGCGCGCTGGCCTTGATGACGACGGTGGTGGCGCCCCACCCGGCCGCCGCCAGCAGCATTGCGACGTCACCGAGCGCCTGGCGCGGATCGAGCGCAGGCGTCGGAAGGCCGAAGGCAACCGCAATGCCGACGAAGGACAGCGCCAAGCCGATCCACTGCGTCCAGCCAAGACGGTCGCCGGGCAGGAACCAGCGCGCGCCGAGCACCACGAAGAACGGCGCCGTGTAGAGGAACAGCACGGCGCGGCTGGCGGTCGTCCATTCCAGTCCCTGGTAGAACAGCAGGAACTCGACGCCGAACAGCGCGCCGGCCGCGATGCCGGGCCACAGCGTGCCGTCCAGGATGGTAAGCGAGACGCCGCGCCAGCGCGCCCAGGCGGCCACCATGAGGGCGGCGACGACGGAACGGATCGCGGCTTGCAGCAGCGGCGGGATATCGCCGATCGCAAGCTTGACGGCGACCTGGTTGAAGCCCCAGCACAGGCAGAGCAGCAGCACGACGACAGTGGCGCCAGCGTCGAGCGGGCGCGACTGGCTCATGGCGCCGTCATGAGTCACTTCGCCTGACGTCATTGCTCGTCTCGGCCGACAGGCCGTGTGCTCAACAGCACCAGGCCGCCGGTGACCATCGCCATTCCCACCATGAAGGCTTGCGTGAGCCGCTCGCCGAGCACCAGATGGCCGGCGGCCACACCGAAGAACGGGGTGAAGAAGATGAGCCACGAGAACGGGCCTGCCGGATAGCGGCGGGCCAGGGCGAACCATGCGAGGTAGCTGACGCCGGACACCAGCACCGTTTGATAGAACAGCGCGCCCAGCGCCAGCGGCGATGGGACATCCACGATCCGCTCGCCGAAGGCGAGCGCGCCGAGCGCGAGCAGCGGGCCCGCGACCGCGAACTGGTAGAGCAGCATTTTCTCGGGTGGGACGCGCTCGAGCGGGCTTGCCGTCTGCACGAGCGTGATTGCGGCCCAGGCCACCGCGGCGCCGAGGACCATGGCGTCGCCGACGGCCTGGCGCGGATCGGCCAGCGGCGCCGGAAGCCACGCAATGACAATGCCGGCGAACGACAGCGCCACCCCGGCCCACTGCATCAGATCGAAGCGATTGCCAGGGATGGCCCAGCGCGCGCCGAGGGCGATGAACAGCGGCGCGGCGTAGAGGAACAGCACGGCGCGGCTCGCCGTGGTCCAGACCAGGCCGCAATAGAGCAGCAGGAACTGGACGGCGAGCAGCACGCCGGTCGCCAAGCCGGGACGCAGCGTGCCGTCGCGGATCGTGAGCGGGACGCCGCGCCGAAGCGCAAACAGCGCGACGATGCCGGCGGCGCCGAGCGCGCGGATTGCGGCCTGCGTCAGCGGCGGCACGCCGGGAAGCGCGAGCTTCACGGCGACCTGGTTGAAGCCCCAGACCACGCAGAGCGCGATTGCGGCATATGCTCCCCAGGCGCTGAGGGGGCGGGTGGGAGCTTCGTCTGCCGGTACTTCCGACTCGGCCATCGCATGCCCCCCGGACGCCGGCTTGCACCTCTCACCTTATGGCGGAGGCGATGCGCCTTCACGACGAAGTCCTCGCACCGCATTGCGGCTCTGCAACGGCGATCGCGCGAGAAGGAACGCGGGTCGGACCGCCGTCACGCCTCGCCACAATGACGGCATATACCGGTGACCTCGATGACCCGCGCTTTCGGCGTGAAACCAGCGGAGCGCGCGGCGGCCTGCAGCGTCTCCGCCACTGCGGACGATGACGCTTCGCCCACCGCGCCGCAGCGCTCGCAGATCAGGAACACGGTGGTGCCGCCGCCAGCTGGATGCTCGCCGATGCAGGCCAGGAAGGCATTGCGGCTTTCGATGCGGTGGACCAGCCCGTTCTCGACCAGGAAATCGAGCGCGCGATAGACCGTGATCGGCGCCGGCCGCGGCCCCTCTCCGGCCATGCGCTCCATGATCTCGTAGGCGCCGAGCGTGCGGTGGCTTTCGGCCAGCGTCTCCAGCACCTGGCGGCGGAGCGGCGTGAGCCGCTGACCGCGCGCGGCGCACAACGCCTCGGCGTGCGCCATGGCTTCGGCGCTGCAGCGGCGATGGTCGTGATCGGGCGCCGGGAAGACAGTGGGCATGGCGCCCGTTTTACCGAGTTGGGAGCGGCTTTTCAAAGCAGGCACTCGGACAGATCCAGCGTAGCTCACGAGAAGCGGTCCCACGCGGCC
>DATFWC010000036.1:0-5888 GCA_035259885.1 Xanthobacteraceae bacterium | reverse complement strand
GTATCGATCACGGCCATGGTTTGCGTCCTGACGAGAATCGCTTATGGCGGCCTCAACCGCCGCGGCGCACGGCCTATGTGGCAAATCCCTGCCCGGACGCCAAGGGCCGGGAACCTGGCAACGGCCCTGCCGATTTGTGCTAAATGCCTCCCGACCGTAGCCCGCATGAGCGAAGCGACATGCGGGACAGGCCGCTCCCGGATTTCGCTTCGCTCATCCGGGCTACATATAAGGACCGATGACCGAAGCCCCCGTCGTCCGCTTTGCCCCCTCCCCGACCGGCTTCCTGCACATCGGCGGGGGACGCACGGCGCTGTTCAACTGGCTCTACGCACGCGGGCGCGGCGGAAAAATGCTGCTGCGGATCGAGGACACCGACCGCGGGCGCTCGACCGACGCCGCCATCGCGGCGATCATCGACGGCCTCAGCTGGCTCGGCATCATCTGGGACGGCGACATCGTCTATCAGTTTTCGCGCGCGGCTCGCCACCGCGAGGTGGCCGAGCAGTTGCTCGCGGCCGGAAAAGCCTATCGCTGCTATGCCAGCCAGCAGGAGTTGGACGCGATGCGCGAGGCGGCGCGCGCCGCCGGCCGCTCCAAGCTCTACGACGGCCGCTGGCGCGATCGCGACCCGGCCGAGGCGCCGCCGGGCGTCAAGCCGGTGATCCGGCTCAAGGCGCCGCAGGATGGCGAGACCGTGATCGAGGACCAGGTGCAGGGCCACGTGACGTGGCAGAACGAGGACCTCGACGATCTCGTCCTGCTGCGCTCCGACGGCACCCCCACCTACATGCTAGCCGTGGTGGTCGACGACCACGACATGGGCATCACCCACGTCATCCGCGGCGTCGATCATCTCACCAACGCGGCGCGCCAGAAGCACATCTATGACGCGCTCGGCTGGGACGTACCGGTCATGGCGCACATCCCGCTGATCCACGGGCCGGACGGCGCCAAACTCTCCAAGCGCCACGGCGCCCTCGGGGTCGATGCCTATCGCGCCATGGGCTTTTTGCCGGCGGCGCTGCGCAACTACCTGGTGCGGCTCGGCTGGAGCCATGGCGACCAGGAGATCTTTTCCGACGACGAGATGATGCAGCTGTTCGACCTGCCGGAGATCGGCCGCTCGCCGGCGCGCTTCGACTTCGCCAAGCTGGAAAATCTCAACGGCCACTATATCCGGTCGACGCCTGACAGCGAGCTGGTGGCCGCCATCGTGAACCTGCTGCCGCACATCGCCGAGGGTGAGGACATAGCCGCCAAGCTCGACATGGCCATGCAAGCGAAGCTGCTGGCCGCCATGCCGGGCCTGAAGGAGCGCGCCAAGACGCTGCTCGAGCTGATCGACGGCGCCGGTTTCCTGTGGGCCGAGCGGCCGCTGTCGATCGAGGACAAGGCCCGGGCGCTGCTCACCGACGACGCGCGGGCGCTGCTGGGCGAGCTGGCGCGCGACCTCGAGCTGGTCGAGCCGTGGACCGCCGAGGGCGCGGAGGCGGCGGTGCGTGCCTTTGCCGAGCGCCGCGGCGCCAAGCTCGGCGTGGTGGCGCAGCCGCTGCGCGCGGCGCTCACCGGCCGCACCACCTCGCCCGGGATCTTTGACGTGCTGGCGGTGCTCGGCCACGCCGAAAGCCTGGCGCGCATCGCGGATCAGGCGAAGGTCGAGGCGTAACAAGCGCGTCGTAGGGTGGGTTGAGGCGCATAGCGCGGCCTTAACGTCGTCACCGCGGCGCTGCGCGCCGAAACCCACCATCCTTTGCTCGATCATTGGTGGGTTTCGGCGCGGAATGCCGCGATTCCATTCATAAGCGGCGGTCGGCGCCTCAACCGACCCTACGGCGTATGCTTGATTTGCCGCCTCTCCATGGCGCAAGCTGGCGCAAATTCAAAATCCGGGAGAGACGCGCATGAGTGTCGCCGAGACGCGGGCCGAGGCGCCGCCGAAAAAAGCCATTCCGAGCGCCGACGAGCTGGTGGCGCGGGCGCGGGCGCTGGCGCCGAAGCTGCGCGAGCGCGCCGTGCAGGCCGAGCGCGACCGCAACATCCCGCGTGAGTCTGTGCAGGAGTACATCGATGCCGGGCTCATGCGCACCATCATGCCCAGGCGCTGGGGCGGCTACGAGCACGACCACGAAGTGGCGTTCAACATCGCGATCGAACTGGGCAAATCCACCTGCGGGTCGTCGGCCTGGTGCCTCAACTATTTCAGCGACCACGCCGGCATCCTGTCGCACTTCCCGGACGAGGCGCAGCACGATGTGTGGGACAACGATCCCGACGCCCGCATCGCCACCTCGGCGGCGCCGACCGGCAAGGCCGAAGTGGCGCCCGGCGGCTATCGCCTCAACGGCCAGTGGTCGTGGTCGAGCGGCATCCGCCATTCGCAATGGGTCATGATCGGCGGCCTGGTGTTCCGTCCCGGCGAAGACCATCCCGACATGCGGCTGTTCCTGGTGCCGACCGCCGGGCTGAAGCTTCTCGATACCTGGTATTGCGCGGGCCTGCGCGGGAGCGGCTCGCACACGGTGGAATGCAGCGACGTGTTCGTGCCCGAGCATCGCAGCGTGTCGTTCTCGACCCTGCGCGACGCGCATTCACCCGGCTCCGCCATCAACACCAACCCGATCTACGGCACGCCATTCATCGCCGTGCATACTTACGCGCTGCTCGGGCCCTCGCTCGGCCTGGCGCGCGGCGCCTATGCCGAGTTCGTGCAGTGGACGCGCCAGCGCTATCTCACCTACACCCAGCTCGCCATTGCACAGCACGTGCCGGTGCAGATGAAAATCGCCGAGATCGCGGCGCAGATCGACGCCGCCGAGCTGCTGGCACGCCGCGCGCTCGCCACCGCACGGGCGGACTACACCGGCATGAATCTGGAGACGCGCACGCTGCTGCGCCGCGACTTCACCTACGCGATGCGCACGCTGCGCGACGCCATGGACTCCTTGATCAAGATCAGCGGCTCCAGCGGGCTGATGGACAACAATCCGGTGCAGCGCTGCTGGCGCGATGTGCACGCCATTTCCTCGCATGTGGTGATGAACTGGGACGTGCCGGCGGAAAATTTCGGCCGCCAGGAGTTCGGGCTGGGGCTCAATCCGGCCTACCCGGTGTTTTGATGCATCCTCCGTAGGGTGGGTTGAGGCGCATTTCGCGGCATTTGTGTTGTGGTCTCAGCCCTGGGCGCCGAAACCCACCATTGGCGTCCAGTCGGTGGGTTTCGGCGCGACAGGCAGCGTTCTATTCGCTGGCCGAGCACGGCGCCTCAACCCACCCTACGGCTACGGCGTCGCGCTGCTATCGTCAGGATGCCGGCGGCCGCGAGGACGCAGAAAAGCACCGCCGGCAACGACCCTTCCGGGCCGAATGCGCCGCCGGTCCAGATCTGTCCGGCCTCGGCGACAGGATGCGCCTGGAACAGGCTGGGGCCGGTGCCCCAGCCCGACACGTTCGCGCCGAAAATGTAGCCCTCGGCGAAGTTCCACGCCGTATGGACGCCGATCGAAGCCCACAGCCGGCCGGTCAGCACATAGGGCGCCGCCAGCAGCGGCCCTCCCTCGAAGATCAGGATGAGGGCACCCACCACGTCCGCATTGGGGTTCGCCAGGTGAAACAGTCCGAACAGGGTCGACGAGCCGGCGACCGCCCACCACGGGCCGAACGCCAGCCAGAGCAGGCGCATGATCGCGCCCCGGCACACCAGTTCCTCCGCGACTCCTGACTGGATCGAGATCGAGAGCGGCTGCCAGGGCGGTCCCGGCGTCGGACCGGTGAGCGTGTACGCGCCAGCCACGACAAGCACGGCCATCACCAGCGCGAACAGGACCGTTCCGAACAGGAGCCCGGCCACCAGTTCGGGAAGGAGTTTTGCGAGCGCCAACTCCTCCGGCCGGCGAAACTCCAAGGCGGCGACAGCGACGAGATAGATCGCCAACAGAATCCCGGGGACCACGATGGCCTGCACCCAGATCGGCAATATCCAGGAGGCTCGCGCCGCCTGCATGTAGGCCAGATAGAGAACGACGGCGAAAACGGCGCCCCAGAGGATCGCCCGCGTCCGCAAAAAACGGCCGGGCCTCACCACGCCTCCGTACCGATTGTCCAACCGGCGCGGCTTGGCGGCGTCGGGCACCCGCGCGTCGTTGTCCAAAAATTCCTCCAAGGAAATTCCGCTCAGGCGCGTCTCACACTGTGACAAGGATTTTGCGCGACGCCAACCATGCGCGAGGGCGGGCCGGTGTTTCGCCATTGATCGGCCGCCTGCGGCCGCTTCAATGGCGGCGATTTTTGAGATTCGCGAGGGGAAAGCCGATGCCAAAAATCTTCGCGCACCGGTTCTGGTCCGATGCGCGCCACTACCAGATCGCCGCGCTGGCGACGCTTCTGACCTACAATCTCGGCTGGCTCGACTTCGGGGCCAGGCCGCTAAACAGCGCGTTCGGCATCGCCAGCGCGCTCGCCACCCAGGTGTTGTGCTCGCGCGCTTTCGGCCTGCCGCAGATCGATCTGCGCTCACCCCTCATCACCGGGCTGTCGCTCAGCCTGCTCCTGCGCGCCGACGAAGCGTGGGTGCATGCGCTCGCCGGTATCATCGGCATCGGCTCGAAATTCCTGCTGCGCATCGACGGCAAGCACGTCTTCAATCCGGCCGGCTTTGCCATCGTGGTGCTGCTGGCGAGCCCTGCCGGCGTGTGGATCTCGCCCGGCCAGTGGGGTTCCGCCGTGTGGTTCGCGGCGCTCTTGAGCTTCCTCGCCATCCTGGTGCTGCATGCCGCGCGCCGCTCCGACGTCGCGATCTTCTTTCTCGGCGCCCATGCGGCGCTGCTGGTCGCCCGCGCGCTGTCGCTGGGCGATCCGCTCGCCATTCCGCTGCACCAGATGCAGAGCGGCTCGCTGCTGATCTTCGCCTTCTTCATGATCTCGGACCCGCGCACCACGCCCGACTCGCGCCTCGGCCGCTTCATCTTCGCGCTGTCGGTGGCCGGCTTCGCGCACTGGCTCGCCTTCTTCATGCAGATGCGGCCGGCGCTCTATGTTGCGCTGATCGCGCTGTCGCCCTGCATCCTCCTGCTCGACACAATCCTTCCCGCCGCGCGGTTCAGCTGGACCGCTCCCGCTCCCACCCCCACTGCACCGCAAGGAGTTTCGCAATGAGCCATCTTTCGGTTCGCTTGAAGGCCGGCGTGGCCGTGACCGCCATCCTGGCGCAGCTCGTGACGCCCGCCGGTCCGGCCGCCGCCTTCTGCGGCTTCTACGTGGCCAAGGCGGACGCAAAGCTTTTCAACAAATCGTCCAAGGTCGTGCTGGCGCGCAACGGCCAGACCACCGCCATCACCATGGCGAGCGATTACGAGGGCGAGCCCAAGGAGTTCGCCGTGGTCATCCCGGTGCCGACCTTCATCGAGCGCAAGCAGATCGGCGTGGTCGAGATGAAGACGATCGACCACCTCGACGCTTTCACGGCGCCGCGGCTGGTCGAGTACCACGATGCCGATCCGTGCGCGCCGCAGGTCGTGGCCAGCGCCATGCCCAAGTCGCGCCTCGAGATGACGCGGCGCAGCGCCGATGAGGCCATGCGCTACCGCGGCGTGACGGTGGAGGCAAGCTACGAGGTCGGCGAGTACGACATCTCGATCCTGTCGGCGCGCGAAAGCGACGGGCTGGTGAACTGGCTGACCGACAACGGCTATCGCATTCCGGCCGGCGCCGAGGCGGTGCTCGGCAGCTACATCCGGCAGAACATGCGCTTCTTCGTCGCCAAGGTGAACCTCGACCGCATGCAGCTCATCGGCAATGGCTATTTGCGGCCGCTGCAGGTGCGCTACGACACGCCCAAGTTCATGCTGCCGCTGCGGCTCGGCACCGTGAACGCCAGCGGCCCGCAGGAT
>DATFWC010000035.1:0-7115 GCA_035259885.1 Xanthobacteraceae bacterium | reverse complement strand
GGTGATGCCAGGCTCGACCACGCAGTCGAGATCTTCGGCATGCACCGCCAGCACGCGGTTCATGTCGCGGAAATCGATTGCGACCCCGCCGTACGGCGCGTTGATATGACCTTCGAGCGACGTGCCGGTACCGAACGGGATCATCGGCACGCGATGGCGGGCGCAGATGCGGACGATCTCCTGCACCTCGGCGGCGCGTTGCGGGAACACCACCGAATCGGGCGGCTGGTTCTCGATCCACGTCGTGGTGTTGGCGTGCTGCTCGCGCACGGCCGCAGAGGTAACCACGCGGTTGCCGAAGGCGGCCGCCAGTTCGGCGATTGCGTCTGCTGTGGCCTTGTCGCCCCGCCTTGCCGGGGCGACAGCGTGCGTCGATACCATCCCGTCGTCCTGTGCGGCGCGTTGAATGCACGACCTGGTTAGCAGATCGTAACGCCGCCGTGAACGACATCAAGCGCTCACGATCTGCGCCACAGCGGTACGAGCATGGCGACGCGTTGGCGATAGCGCCGATACTCGTCGCCGAACTGGGCGATCAGATCGCGTTCTTCCAGGAAGATGCCGACAAAGATGTATGCGGTCGTGACGGCGGCGAAGAAAAGGTGCCCTGCCGTCATCACCGGCGCCGCCGAGAAAGCGATGACGAGGCCGAGATAGATCGGATGCCGCACCAGCCGGTACAGAACCGGCGTTTTGAAGTGCGGCTCCGGCATCGTGTGTCCGACCAGATGAAAGGTCACCTGCTGCAGCCCGAACAGCTCGAAATGGTTGATCAGGAACGAGCTGGCCAGGACGATCAGCCAGCCGGCGAACGATGCGCCGGTCAGCACCAATGCAATCTGTGGATTATCGATCTGCCAGACGACCGCCGGCAGCGGCCGCCATTGCCAGAACAGCAGCGCGAGCGCCAGGCTCGCCAGTAGAACATACGTGCTGCGCTCGATCGCGACCGGCACGAACCGCGTCCACCACCGCTTGAACTGCGGGCGCGCCATCACGCTGTGCTGAACTGCGAACAGCGACAGGAGGAGAAGGTTGACGATCAATGCTTCCTCGGCCGGCACGATCGCTCCGCTGTCGATGCTTTTCGGCACGACGAGCCCGCCGACGAAACCGATGGCGTAGAGTAAGGTCACGAAAAACACGGCGTAGGCTGCGATGCCGTAGACGAATGCCAAAATCCTTCCCATCTGCGATCTCCCTGATGAAGGTCGGCACTCAGGACAGCCGGGCGCAGTGGCGGCGGGCGTCCGCTCGCACGAGGCCTGACCAACTTCGGACGACTCGGGAGTGCCGCCGGCCGAGTCCGCTCCAGGTTCGCAACGGGGCGCGCTTCAGTCTTTGAGGGAAGGTTGATTTTCCTTCCCGAAGATCTTCATTTTGCGATCGGAATCGCGACGCGTGATCCGCGCATTACCAGGCGGTGTTCAGCGCTCGGACTGCAAGATCAAAGAAGCTGCCGCTCAGGATTTGCCCGCGGTGATGGCTGGGCGCGCCACCACGGCGCGCGCATCGCTGCTCGTCTTGCCGTTCCAGCCGGTGCCGTCGGCGGACGGAACGAGACAGACCGTGACCGCCAGAATGGCAGCGGCAACCAGCACCTTGGCCAGCGGCACCGCCCTGGCCTTCAGCGCGTCGCGCATCGCTTGCCTGCGCAGCCGGACGGCGCGCCGGCTATAGAAGTCGAAATCCAGGGAACCGTCGGGACGACGGTGAACCTCGTACGCGTTCATGGCATCCTCCAGCCGGGCGATCGCCCTGTTGCAGTTGCCGCGACCATGCCGCGACGCCGGCGGAAAGACTTTGAGGTGAGCTTGATTTGCCCGTGAGAAAGCCATGATTATTGGTTCAGACGCATAACGGAACGCTATGGCGGGCCGAGGCAACGTGCAGTTTCTCTTTGCCGAGCATATGCTTGACGTGGAGCGGCGCGAGTTGCGCCGGGGCGATGAGCTGATCGCGGTCGAGCCGCAGGTCTTCGACCTGCTGGTCCATCTGGTGCGCAATCGCCATCGCGTGGTCAGCAAGGACGATCTGATCGCGGCCGTGTGGGGCGGCCGCATCGTCTCCGAATCGACGCTAACCAGCCGCATCAACGCGGTGCGGCGCGCCGTCGGCGACAATGGCGACGAGCAGCGACTGATCCGCACCATCCCGCGCAAGGGCGTGCGATTCGTCGGCAATGTCGACGAGGCGGCGGCCGCGCGCACACCTGGGGCGGAGCCGGCGAGGCCGCCGGCGCCCGTCCTGCACCAGCAGGTCCGCTTCTGCGCGGCCGCCGACGGCGTGCGCATCGCCTATGCGGACGTCGGCCAGGGATCGCCGCTGGTGAAGACGGCGAACTGGCTCAATCACCTGGAATACGACTGGGAGAGCCCGGTCTGGAGCCCGCTGTTGCGGGCGCTCGCCGCCCATCACCGACTGGTCCGTTACGACGCGCGCGGCAACGGCCTGTCCGACTGGGACGTCGAGGATCTCTCGTTGGAGGCCTTCGTCCAGGATCTCGAGAGCGTGGTTCAGGCGGCCGGCGTCGAGCGGTTTGCCCTGCTCGGCATATCTCAGGGCTGCGCCGTGTCCGTGGCCTATGCGGTCCGCTACCCGGAGCGCGTGAGCCGCCTCGTGCTCTACGGCGGGTTTGCGCGCGGACGGCGCATGCGCGGATCGCAGCAGGAAGTCGAAAACTCGGAAGCGATCGTCACGCTCATGCGCCAGGGCTGGGGCCAGGAGAATCCGGCCTTCCGCCAGCTGTTCACGTCGTTGTTCATTCCCGGCGGCACGCCCGAACAGGTGCAATGGTTCAACGACTTGCAACGGATTACCACGTCGCCGGACAATGCCGTGCGGCTGCGCGAGGCGGTGGATGTGATCGACGTGAGCGACCTGCTCCCGCGCGTCAAAGCCCCGACGCTGGTCCTGCATTGCCGCGACGATGCGGTGCAGCCGTTCGAGGAGGGGCGCCGGCTCGCCGCCGGCATTCCGGGCGCCCGTTTCGTGGCGCTCGAAGGACGCAATCACGGAATCCTGCAAGGCGACCCCGGCTGGAACCGGTTCCTCGACGAGATCAGGGGCTTTCTCGACAGCTGACGCGACGTTTCGATGGCTGACGCCACGCCCTCCCCGCACATTTTTCGCGCAGGACCGGACCCCGGACCGTGGCCCATGCCCACGAATCCGCCAAAGTTGGCATGGATTGTGACCGAGCCTGCCGGACCCCTGCCGATGCTCGATCGTACCGACCTCGAACCTCTGTTCTTCGCCCCGTTCGTGTCGTCGGTGATGCGCGTCGAGCCCGCCTGGATCGATTACAACGGCCATCTCAACATGGCCTATTACAATGTCCTGTTCGACCGCGCTGTCGACGAGGCGTTCGCGCTCATCGGCTGCGGACCCGAATACGTGAAGGCGCGCCGCCACTCCTGCTTCACCGCCGAAGTTCACCTGCGCTACCTGCGTGAGCTGCACGCCGGCGATTCTATCCGGGTCACGTTCCAGCTGCTCGACTACGACGCCAAGCGCATGCACTATTTCGAGCAGCTGTTCCACGCGACCGAGGGCTGGGTGGCGGCAACCTCCGAGAACATGTCGCTGCACGTCGACATGGAAGCCAAGAAGACCGCGCCATTCCCCGCCGAAATCGCCCGCTGCCTCGCCCGAATGAAAGCCGCGCACGCCAAGCTGCCGCTGCCGGAAGTGGTCGGACGGCGGATTGCAATGGCGGTCTGACGCACCATGCGCGACCCGCAGCCGCATTCGTATCGGCAGCACGGCGAGCGCGCGCCGCAACACATTTTCCTGCTCTTTCCGCCGTGTCGATTGTTGTTGCAGTCGCGGGCGAGAAAGGGCAGCGTGCCGAATTACAGGGAGCGGAGAAGACAATGGCGACCGGAACAGTGAAGTGGTTCAATCCGACCAAAGGCTACGGTTTCATTCAGCCTTCGGACGGCGGCAAGGACGTGTTCGTTCACATTTCCGCCGTCCAGCGTGCCGGACTCACGTCGCTCAATGAGGGCCAGCGCGTGGAGTTCGAGCTCGTGAGCAACCGTGGCAAGGCGTCGGCCGAAAATCTCAAGGTCAAGTGACGGCTTGCCGGCGTTCGGCCGGTGCTTATGCCTTCATTGACGGAACAGGCCGCCTGACTGTCAGCATGGCTCGGCCGCAAGGTCCGAGCCCGCCACGGGGGGACTGCTACCATGATGAAGCGCGAGACATTTGCGGTCGCCGACATCTACGTGCCGGTGAAGCGTCGTGCGACGCTCAAGGCCGAGACCGTGGCCGAGATCGCCGAGAGCATCCTTCAGGTCGGGCAGCAGACGCCCATCCTGGTCCGCCGAGACGGCGAACGCTACGTGCTGGTGGAAGGGCTGCATCGGCTGGAAGCCTGCAAGGCGCTCGGCGAAGCAACCATCGTCGGCTACGTCGTGGCGCCGCGAAAACACTGACTTATGGTGAATGCTGAAGGGACTTTCGCCAAGCGGCGGACGCGCCGGCTTTGCATTCCGGTTAACCGTGCGGGAGCCGCGCCGGTGCGGATGTGATGGCGGCGCGCAGGCCGGCTTGCCATTTCGTCGCCGAAACGCTACCAATGCGTATCGACATTTGGCCGGACTACTGGGCCGCTTCGCCTCGCACTGTCGGGCGCACGTTCAGACTCTCTCCAAATTCGAAGACCCGGGAACGGGCCACGATCCAAGTGGCCTCGAGCCCAAGTGTACCCGTCAGTGAAAGGAAATGTCATGACCAAGGGCACAGTGAAGTTCTACAACGACCAGAAGGGCTATGGCTTCATCCAGCCGGACGACGGCGGCAGGGACGTGTTCGTGCACGCCACCGCGCTCGAGCGTTCCGGCGTCAGCGCGTTGCGCGAAGGCCAGAAGGTCTCGTTCGACACGCAGACCGATCCCCGCTCCGGCAAGATCGCGGTCGGCCGGCTCGAGGTGGCGTAAGGCTTGCGGCGGGTCCGGCGCCTGCCGGACCCGCATCTCGCAAACACGACGCCGCAAAGAGGCGATTGATGCGAATCTACATGTTCAAATCCGAGGCGCAGACCGACCTGCGCGCGTTCGCCGGGGACCTCGCAGGCAGCAAGCTCCCGGCGCAATTCGCGCCGTGGCACATCACCGGCGTCATCGGGCCTGACAACGAGCCTCCCTATCGGCTCCCGCGCGGCGACATCGAGAAAGCCATCGAGGGCCGGGGCTTTCAGCTCTGGCGCAAACGCTCCGGGACCAAGCGCAACTGAGCGCGTGAGCTCTTCAGCCCCTCCCAATCCGGTCGTCCCGATGCCATCTTTGCTCTAAAGAGATTCGCATCGCGGGCGCGTGCCCGTTCCGGCCATCGCGGCCGGCAGCAACGGAACCGGAATGGCCGAGCCGACCAAGCTCATTCCCACCGAGCACGCGCCGCAGCCGGGCGGCATTGCGGCACGCGCCATGTCGGCGCGGGCGGAACGGACGTATCTGGCCGGCCTCAATCCGGAGCAGCGCCTGGCGGTCGAAACGCTGCATGGGCCGGTCCTGGTGCTGGCCGGCGCCGGCACCGGCAAGACCCGGGTGCTGACCACCCGCATAGCGCACATTCTCAGCCTCGGCCAGGCGCGGCCGGCGGAAATTCTTGCCGTCACCTTCACCAACAAGGCGGCGCGCGAGATGAAGGAGCGGGTCTCCGCCATGGTGGGCGAGGCCGTGGAGGGCATGCCATGGCTCGGCACCTTCCATTCCATCGGGGTGAAAATCCTGCGCCGCCATGCCGAGCTGGTGGGCCTGAAGCCCGATTTCACCATCCTCGATACCGACGACCAGATTCGCCTGCTCAAGCAGCTCCTGGAAGCCGAGAACATCGACGAGAAGCGGTGGCCGGCGCGCGCGCTGGCGCAGATGATCGATGGCTGGAAGAACCGCGGGCTCATCCCTGACAAGGTGCCGGCCGGAGAGGCGGCGAGCTTCGCCGGGCGCGGCGCCCAGCTCTATGCGGCCTACCAGGAGCGCCTGAAAATCCTCAACGCGGTCGATTTCGGCGACCTGCTGATGGAATGCATCCGCCTGTTCCGCGAGCAGACGGAGGTGCTGCGCCAATATCAGCAGCGCTTCAAGTTCGTGCTGGTCGATGAGTATCAGGACACGAACGTGGCGCAATATCTGTGGCTGCGCCTGCTCGGCCAGCAGGGCGGCAATATCTGCTGCGTCGGCGACGACGACCAGTCGATCTACGGCTGGCGCGGCGCCGAGGTGGACAACATCCTGCGCTTCGAGCACGACTTTCCCGGCGCGAAGATCATCCGCCTGGAGCGCAACTACCGCTCCACCGGCCATATCCTGGCCGCCGCCTCGCACCTCATCGCCCACAACGAGGGCCGCCTCGGCAAGACGCTGCGGACCGACGAAGAACCCGGCGAGAAGGTCACGGTCACCGGCGTGTGGGATTCCGAGGAGGAGGCGCGCGCCGTCGGCGAGGATATCGAGGATCTGCAGCGCGCCGGCCATATGCTCGACGAGATCGCCATCCTGGTGCGCGCTTCGTTCCAGATGCGGGAGTTCGAGGACCGCTTCGTCACGCTCGGCCTGCCCTATCGCGTCATCGGCGGCCCGCGCTTCTACGAGCGCGCCGAGATCCGCGATGCACTCGCCTACCTGCGCCTCGTCAACTCCCCGGCCGACGACCTCGCCTTCGAGCGCATCATCAACGTGCCGAAGCGCGGCCTCGGCGACGCCACGCTGCAATGCCTGCACGACCATGCCCGCGCGCGCCGCATCCCGCTCACCGAGGCGGCGCAGTTCATCGTCGAGACCGAGGAGCTCAAGCCCAAGCCGCGAGCCGCCCTGCGCGATCTCCTCGCCGCGCTGGCGCGCTGGCGCGCCCAGCGCGACACCCTGCCCCACACCGAACTGGCCGAGATCGTGCTCGACGAATCCGGCTACACCGAGATGTGGCAGCGCGACCGCTCGGCCGACGCCGCCGGCCGCCTGGAGAATCTCAAGGAGCTGGTCCGCTCCATGGAGGAGTTCGAGAACCTGCAGGGCTTCCTCGAGCACATCGCGCTGGTGATGGACCGCGACCAGGGCGAGAACCACGATGCCGTGTCGATCATGACGCTGCACTCCGCCAAGGGCCTGGAATTC
>DATFWC010000034.1:0-2760 GCA_035259885.1 Xanthobacteraceae bacterium | reverse complement strand
ACGTCGGGGAAGATGCGGATCCACACGCGTCCGGCGCGCTTCATGTGGCGCGTCATCGCGCGCCGCGCCGCCTCGATCTGGCGGGCGCTGACGCGCTCCGGCTCCAGCGCCTTGAGCCCGAACTGCCCGAACGTGAGCGAGTTGCCCGAGGTGGCGACGCCGCGGATGCGGCCCTTGTGGGCCTTGCGAAATTTGGTGCGGTTGGGTTGCAGCATCGTTCAGAC
Organism: Xanthobacteraceae bacterium; assembly: GCA_035259885.1. Taxonomy (GTDB): domain Bacteria; phylum Pseudomonadota; class Alphaproteobacteria; order Rhizobiales; family Xanthobacteraceae; genus DATFWC01. Next base: position 2,536 of record DATFWC010000034.1, on the reverse strand, counting down.
TCTTTCGTTTCGAACCGGCACCCGATCAGGCGTCGCGGCGCGGCCGCGCGGCATCGCCCTCGGCCATCCGCTTGTCCTGCGCCATCGGGTCGTGCTCCATGATCTCGCCTTTGAAGATCCATACCTTCACGCCGCATGTGCCGTAGGTCGTGAACGCGGTGGCGACCCCGTAGTCGACGTCGGCGCGCAGGGTGTGCAGCGGCACGCGGCCCTCGCGGTACCATTCCATGCGCGCGATCTCGGCCCCGCCGAGCCGGCCCGAGCAGTTGATGCGGATGCCCTCAGCGCCGAGCCGCATCGCCGACTGAACGGCGCGTTTCATGGCGCGGCGGAACGCCACCCGGCGCTCAAGCTGCTGCGCGATCGACTCGGCCACCAGCTGGGCGTCGAGCTCCGGCTTGCGGATCTCGACGATGTTGATCACGACATCCGAATCCGTGAGCTCGGCGACCTTGCGGCGCAGCTTCTCGATGTCGGCGCCCTTCTTGCCGATGACCACGCCGGGCCGCGCCGAGTGGATCGTGACGCGCGCCTTCTTGTGCGGCCGCTCGATCACGATCTTCGCCACCGCCGCCTGCTTGAGCTGCGTCATCAGCTCCTCGCGGATCTTCATGTCCTCGTGCAGTAGCTTGCCGTAGTCGTTCTTGCCGGCAAACCAGCGCGAATCCCAGGTCCGGTTGATGCCGAGGCGCAGCCCGACCGGATTGACCTTCTGACCCATATTTCCTCCTAGGCCGTCGCCTCGACCTGACGCACGACAATGGTCAGGTGCGAGAACGGCTTGTGAATGCGTCCGGCGCGGCCGCGGGCGCGCGGCGTGAAGCGCTTCATGACAAGACCCTTGCCGACATGCGCCTCGGCGACGACGAGATCGTCGACGTCGAGGTCGTGATTGTTTTCGGCGTTGGCGATCGCCGACTCCAGGCACTTGCGCACGTCCTTGGCAATGCGCTTGCGCGAGAACTGCAGGTCGGCGAGCGCCGTCACCACCGCCTTGCCGCGGATCAGCGCGGCGACAAGGTTGAGCTTCTGCGGGCTCACCCGGATGTTGCGCGCCACGGCCTTGGCCTCGTTGTCGGCGAGGCTGCGTTCGCGCTTCTTCTTGCCCATGTCGGTTCCTCGCCTGCGAACGTCAGGTGCTAGGGGTGGCGGTAGTGCGCTTGGCCTTGCGGTCGGCCGCATGGCCATAGAACGTGCGGGTCGGCGAGAACTCGCCGAACTTGTGGCCGACCATCTCCTCCGTCACCAGCACCGGAATGTGCTTCTGCCCATTGTAGACGCCGAACGTCAGCCCGACGAACTGCGGCAGGATGGTGGAGCGGCGGCTCCAGATCTTGATCACCTCATGGCGGCCCGACGCGCGCGAGGCTTCCGCCTTCTTGAGCAGATAGCCGTCAACGAACGGGCCCTTCCAAACCGAACGTCCCATGGTGCTGCCTTACTTCTTCTTCCGCGCATGGCGGCTGGAAACGATGAACTTGGTGGTCGACTTGTTCTTGCGGGTCTTCTTGCCCTTGGTCGGGAAGCCCCACGGCGTGACCGGATGGCGACCGCCCGAGGTGCGGCCTTCGCCGCCGCCATGCGGGTGATCGATCGGGTTCATCGACACGCCGCGATTGTGCGGACGCCGGCCGAGCCAGCGGGTGCGGCCGGCCTTGCCGATCGAGATGTTCATGTGGTCGGGGTTCGACACGGCGCCGACCGTGGCCATGCAGCGCCCGTGCACCAGGCGTTGCTCGGCCGAGTTGAGGCGCAGGATCACGTATTCCTGGTCGCGCCCGACGATCTGGGCGTAGGTCCCGGCTGAGCGGGCAAGCTGGCCGCCCTTGCCGATCTTCAGCTCGATATTGTGCACGATGGTGCCGATCGGCATGTTGGCCATGGGCATGGCGTTGCCCGGCTTCACGTCCACGTGCTCGCCGGCCACCACGGTGTCGCCCGCCGCCAAGCGCTGCGGCGCCAGGATATAGGCGAGCTCGCCGTCCTCGTACTTGAGCAGCGCAATGAAGGCGGTGCGGTTCGGGTCGTACTCGATGCGCTCGATCTTGGCCGGCATGTCGAACTTGCGCCGCTTGAAATCGATCCGGCGGTAGGCCTGCTTGTGGCCGCCGCCGCGGAAACGCACCGTGATGCGACCGTTGTTGTTGCGGCCGCCGCTGGCGTTCTTGCCCTCGGTGAGCTGCTTGACCGGCTTGCCCTTGTACAGGCCGGAGCGGTCGACCAGGACGAGCTGGCGCTGGCTGGGCGTGACCGGCTTGTAGGTTCTCAGTGCCATCGCGTGTCTCCGCCCTTACAGTCCCGTGGTCACGTCGATGCGGTGACCCTCTTCCAGCGTCACGATCGCCTTCTTGACGGCCTGCTGGCGGCCGAGCGACCCGCGGAAGGCCTTCAGCTTGCCCTTGCGCACCAACGTGTTGACGCTCTTCACCTTGACGTCGAACAGCTTCTCCACCGCCTCCTTGATCTGCGGCTTGGTGGCGTTGCGCGCGACCTTGAAAGTCACCTGGTTGCGCTCCGAGGCGATGGTCGCCTTCTC
>DATFWC010000033.1:0-10705 GCA_035259885.1 Xanthobacteraceae bacterium | reverse complement strand
CCCGGCCGGGGACCTGTCAAGTAAGCAGCATTCCGCAACAAAATCCCGGGCCGCCGCGGCAGACAGGCGAATTCGCGGCGAATTGAGGGCAGCACAACCGGCGGACGCGTCCCGTTGGACCCGCCACATCACGGTGGCGGTGCAACGGAGAGCGGCTCGCGGGGTGCCGCATGACGTCCCGCGACGGCGATGACATGGGCCAAAAGCCATCCGCTTCCGGGCCGGTCCGAGGAATCTGGCGAGCGGTCGAGCTGCGCTCAACGCGAGCCTTTCTCGCCCAGGATACCGTCAGGCGCTGGCGCCCGCGTCGCTGGCGCGGTCGGCATAGATGTAGAGCGGACGCGCCGTCCCCTCGACCACCTCGCGCGAAATCACCACCTCCTCGACGCCTTCGAGGCTGGGGAGATCGAACATGGTGTCGAGCAGGATGCCCTCCATGATGGAGCGCAAGCCTCGCGCGCCGGTCTTGCGCTCGATCGCCTTGCGGGCGATGGCGTTGTAGGCCTCGTCCGCCAGCGTGAGGTCGACGCTCTCCATCTCGAACAGCCGCTGGTACTGCTTGACCAGCGCGTTCTTGGGCTCGGTGAGGATGCGCTTGAGCGCGATCTCGTCGAGATCCTCCAGCGTGGCGACCACCGGCAGGCGGCCGACGAACTCAGGGATCAGGCCGTACTTGAGCAGGTCCTCGGGCTCGACCTCGCGGAAGATCTCGCCCTGCTTGCGGTCTTCCGGCGCCGAGACCTTTGCGGCGAAGCCGATCGATGTCGACTTGCCGCGCGACGAGATGATCTTCTCCAGGCCGGAGAAGGCGCCGCCGCACACGAACAGGATGTTCGTGGTGTCGACCTGCAGGAACTCCTGCTGCGGGTGCTTGCGGCCGCCCTGCGGCGGCACGGAAGCGACCGTGCCTTCCATGATCTTCAACAGCGCCTGCTGCACGCCCTCGCCCGACACGTCGCGGGTGATCGAGGGGTTGTCCGACTTGCGGCTGATCTTGTCGATCTCGTCGATATAGACGATGCCGCGCTGGGCGCGCTCGACGTTGTAGTCGGCCGACTGCAGCAGCTTCAGGATGATGTTCTCGACGTCCTCGCCGACATAGCCCGCCTCGGTCAGCGTGGTGGCATCGGCCATGGTGAACGGCACGTCGAGGATGCGGGCGAGCGTCTGCGCCAGCAGCGTCTTGCCGGAGCCGGTCGGCCCGATCAGCAGGATGTTCGACTTGGCCAGCTCGACGTCATTGTGCTTGGTCTGGTGGTTGAGCCGCTTGTAGTGGTTGTGGACGGCGACCGACAGGACCTTCTTGGCGTGATCCTGCCCGATCACGTAGTCGTCCAGGACCTTGCGGATTTCCTTCGGCGTCGGGATGCCGTCGCGCGACTTCACCAGCGAGGACTTGTTCTCCTCGCGGATGATGTCCATGCACAGTTCCACGCACTCGTCGCAGATGAACACGGTCGGGCCGGCAATGAGCTTGCGCACCTCGTGCTGGCTCTTGCCGCAGAACGAGCAGTAGAGCGTGTTCTTCGAGTCGCTGCCGACCTTGCTCATCGTCTTGACCTCGCAACCTTGGCGATCGCCGCGCCGGGACCACGGGCGGAACCGTGGAGTTTGTCGAAGCGAACGCCAAGCTTGTTCATCTGCGCTCTTCCGACGGCTTTGACAGCCGTCCTCACCCAGTTATTCCCAATCGGCGCTAAGAAACCGTAGCGCCGCGCACATAGTCTGCCCGGGTGGCCTTAAGCCGGGCACCGTCCCGCATCATAACGAAACACGCTAAGGCAAGGACAATCAAGATTCTATTAACGATAAAGTTTACAGCCCAATAGATATTCCCTATCCGCCCTGCGGGCTACGCCTATCTGTCGGGGCGGCGACGCTCCGCCGCGCCGCGAGGCGGAGCCGGCCGGCCAATGATTCGCCACGATCCGGCTCTCGGGGTACGGAAGACACGCAGCGATTGTCAAATCTTATGGCTTGACCGGAAGCTCCTCAGGCCGCTTCTCCACCACCTTGTCGATGACGCCCCATTCCTTGGCCGCCTCGGCGGTGAGGAAATAGTCGCGCTCCAGCGCGTCCTCAATCTTCTTGAGCGCCTGGCCGGTGTGCTTCACGTAGATTTCATTCAGGCGCTTCTTGAGGTTCAGGATCTCCTGCGCGTGCAGCATGATGTCGGTCGCCTGGCCCTGGAAGCCGCCCGACGGCTGGTGCAGCATGATGCGCGCGTTGGGCAGCGCAAAACGCATGTCCTTGGCGCCGGCGGCGAGCAGCAGCGAGCCCATGGAGGCTGCCTGGCCGACGCACAGGGTGGAGACCGGCGGCCGCACGAACTGCATCGTGTCGTAGATCGCCATGCCGGAGGTGACCACGCCGCCCGGCGAATTGATGTACATGGCGATCTCCTTCTTCGGATTCTCGGCTTCCAGGAAGAGGAGTTGCGCCACCACCAGCGACGACATGTGGTCCTCGATCGGACCGGTGATGAAAACGATGCGCTCCTTCAACAGGCGGGAATAGATGTCGTAGGCGCGCTCGCCCCGGTTGGTCTGTTCGACCACCATCGGGACGAGCTGCATGTAAGTCTCAACCGGATCCCTCATCTCGCCTCCTCGTGCGCCCCGCATATCGGGACTCACCGCCCTCTTTTCAATCCTCGCGCTCCCCGTCTGAATAAACAGGGTCCAGCCGCGGCGCGAATCACAGTCCCAAAAGAATCCCCGCCTAGGCCGTATCGGCCCCGTCCTCCTCCTGGTAGAGCTGCTCGCGCGGCACGGTCTTCTCGGTCACGTCGGCAAGCTCGACCAGGAAGTCCACCACTTTTTCCTCGAAGATGGGTGCACGCAGGCTCGCCAGCGCGTTGGGGTTGCGGCGATAGAGGTCCCACACCTGCTGCTCCTGGCCGGGGAACTGGCGCGCCCGCTCGACCGCGGCGCGGCTGACCTCCTCGTCCGTGACCTTGATACCGTTGCGCTCGCCGATCTCCGAGAGCACGAGGCCGAGGCGCACGCGGCGCTCGGCGATCTTGCGGTACTCGGCGCGCGCCGCCTCCTCGGTTGTGCCTTCGTCGGCGAAGGTGCGGCCCTGGTTCTTGAGGTCGTCCTCGATCGACTTCCAGACGTTGTTGAATTCCTCCTCCACCATGGTCGGCGGCAGGTCGAATTTGTGGCGCTCGTCGAGCTGGTCGAGCAAGGCGCGCTTGAGCCGCCGCCGCGTCACGGCCGCGTGCTCGCGCGTGATCCGGTCCTTCACGGCGTCGCGGAGCTTGGCCAGCGAGTCGAGCCCGAGCGATTTGGCAAACTCGTCGTCGATCGCCACGTCGACCGGAGCCTCGACGCTCTTGGCCGTGACCTGGAACTGGGCCGATTTTCCTTTCAGGGCCTCGTTCGGATAGGGGTCCGGGAAGGTCACCGAAATGGTGCGCGTCTCGCCGGCTGCGATGCCGACGACCTGGTCCTCGAAGCCGGGGATGAACTGGCTGGAGCCGAGCACAAGCGGCGCATCCTCGGCCGAGCCGCCGTCGAACGGCACGCCGTCGACCGTACCGACGAACGAGATGACCACGCGATCGCCGGTGGCGGCCTTGCCGTCCTTGGCGGTATAGGGACGATTGGCGTCGGCGATGCGCTTGACGCCCTCGTCGATCTCGGCGTCGGGCACCTCCGCGACCATCTTCTCCAGCTTCAACCCCTTGAAATCCGCCAGCTCGATCTTGGGCAGGATTTCCATGGCGATCGAATAGGACAGGTCGGCCTTGCCGGCGACCACCTCCTGGACCTCTTTTTCCGCCTCGGGCAGCGTGACCTTGGGCTGGCCGGCGAGCTTGAAGCCGTGGTCCGTGACGATCTTGGCGTTGACCTCCTGGACCGCCGCTTCAATCGCCTCGGCCATCACGGCGCGGCCATAGACCCGCTTGAGGTGCTGGGCCGGCACCTTTCCGGGACGGAATCCATTGAGGCGGACGCGGTCCTTGAGCTCATCGAGGCGCTGGTTGACCTTGGCATCGAGCTCAGCCGCCGGCACGACGACCCGGAACTCGCGCCGCAATCCTTCACTGAGGGTTTCCGTCACCTGCATGATGTTCGTGTCCGTAGCTTCAAGAATCGGTAGAGGGTGGGCAGTCGGGCCGGTGCGGGTCGAAAAGCGGGCGGATGGTGCGGGCGGAGGGATTTGAACCCCCACGACTTTCGTCACTGGAACCTAAATCCAGCGCGTCTACCAGTTCCGCCACGCCCGCAAGGGCAAACCCATTCCTCCGGGCGGCGCGGCTTATAGCATGGCGCCGTCGCGACGCACCATAAAAATAGGCGCTCATTGGGCATTCTGCCACATCCGGGGCGGATTCTCGGCCGCCCATGCGACCGGCACCCGGAGGCGCGATGCAGCGGATTGCCCTGATGACCCGGCGCCACCTGCTGGCTGGAATGGCCACGACGCTGGCCGGGCTTCCGGCGCGGGCGCAGGACCAAGCCGACCGGGCCGAGATGCAAGGCGAGTTCCGCGTCCTGCGCGCACGGCGGGTGGACGCTGGCGCCGCCGGCCCGGGACCCGTGCTGCGCGTCGGGCGCGGTCAGGAGGTCAAAATCCGCCTGATCAACGAGCTTTCGGAGGACACCGCACTGCACTGGCACGGCGTCCGCGTACCCAACGGCATGGACGGCGTGCCGCGCCTCACCCAGGCCCCCGTCGCACCCGGCGCGAGCTTCGACTACGTCTTCCGCGCCCCGGATGCCGGCACCTTCTGGTACCATCTGCATCCACGTTGGCAGGCCGCGGCCCTCCACGGCGCCCTCGTGGTCGAGGAGAGCGAGCCGGCGGCGGTCGACCGTGACGTGGTGTTCGTCCTCGCGGCGACCGGAGATTCCGTCAGCGTCAACGGCCAGGCGTCGCTCGACGTTGCCGTGACAGCCAACGAGCGAATCAGGCTGCGGCTGGTCAATGCGGCGTACCGGGCCATGGCGCTGCGGCTCGACCCACACCGTGCCATTGTGATGGCGATCGACGGCCAGCCGGCCGAGCCGTTTGCGGCCCGCGACGGGCGCGTCGGCTTGGGTCCGGGCAACCGCATCGATCTGTTCGTCGACATGACGCTCGCGCCGGGCGCCGAAGCTCCGCTCATGCTCAGGACCGAACAGGACGAGATCGCGATCGCGCGCTTCCGTTACGGCACCGGCGAACCGAGACGCAAAACTCCCCTGCCCGACCCGAAGCCGCTGCCGGCCACTGCGCTGCCGCAGCGCATTCCGCTGCAGAACGCGCAGCGGATGGAGGTGCCGATCGAGCGCGGCGCGCGCGCGTGGACGGACGCGAAGGCCGCGTTCGCGCCACCTCTGTTCAGCGTGAAGCGCGGCCGCACCGTCGTGCTCGGCTTCAAGAACAGCGGCGAGCCGATGGTGCTGCACCTGCACGGCCATGCCGTGCGCCTGCTCGACAATCTCGACGACGGCTGGAAGCCGTTCTGGCTCGACACGTTTGTCGTGGCGCAGCAACCGATGCGCATCGCCTTCGTGGCGGACAATCCCGGCAAGTGGCTCATTTCGGCGCGCCCGCTCCGCCCCGACGACGCCGGCCTGGCGACCTGGTTCGAGGTGACGTGACGGACGTTCCAACATGATCATCGGAATATTCTGCGGCTCCAGTGCGGGCGTTGATCCGGCCTATGCGAATGCCGCGCGCGACACCGGCCGCCGCCTGGCCCGCAAGGGCATCGAGATCGTTTACGGCGGCGGACGCGTCGGGCTCATGGGCGTGGTGGCCGACGCCGCGCTGGCCGCCGGCGGGCGCGTCACCGGCGTCATTCCCCGCGCATTGGCGGAGCACGAAATCGCCCATGCCGGGCTTACGACGCTGCACGTCGTCCAGACGATGCACGAGCGAAAAGCAAAAATGGCGGAGCTTGCCGACGGTTTCATTGCCCTTCCGGGCGGCGCCGGAACGCTCGACGAGCTGTTCGAGCAATGGACGTGGACGCAGCTTGGTATTCACGGGAAGGCTTGTGGCATCCTCAACGTGAACGGCTATTTCGATCCGCTGAAGGAGATGACATTGCGGATGGTCGCCGAAGGCTTCCTGCATGAGAGCTATGCGGGCATTCTGGCTTTCACCGACGACCTTGATGTGCTGCTGACGCATCTTCACAGCTTCGTTCCCCCGAATCGGAAATGGCAAACTGAGGCAAGCGCGAAGGTTTAATCATGACGCCTTCACCGTCCGCGGGCGGCCGCGTCGTTCCCATCGCAGCGGTGCTCATTGTTGATCAGGCCGGCCGGATGCTGCTGGTGCGCAGCGCGGCACACAGGCCTTCATGCAGGCAGGCGGAAAAATCGAAGCCGCGGAAACATCGCGCGAGGCTCTGTCCCGCGAATTGACGGAAGAGCTTCGACTCGACCTGGACACGCTGCGACAGGAATTTGTCGGCCGTTTCGCCGCGCAGGCCGCCCGGTGAGGCTACGCCGGCGCCGGCGGCTTGATCAGGTGTAGGGTGGGTTGAGGCGCATCGCACGGCAGGCGGGGATGAGCGCAGCGTCTCGCGCCGAAACCCACCGTTCCCGGCGCGCTGCTGGTGGGTTTCGGCGCACCGCTCAACAACCTTTTCACAAGCCCGGCATGGCGCCTCAACCCACCCTACGGGAGATCAGGCGGGCGCGGGCGGCTTGATCAGGATGCCCAGATCCGGCTCGCCGACGCGGGCCAGAATGGCTTCCCGCGCCGCGTCGCGCAGCTTGAGCACAGCGGTGAAGTCCGTGCCGGTGGGCCTGATCGGCGCCGCCACGTCGATCATCACCGGAGTGCGGCGCGGCAGCCATTGGTCGCCGCGCAGCATGGTGCGGGTGCCGCGGATAGCGCCGGGGAACACGGTGAGGCCGGCATCAGCCGCCACCTTGAAGGCGCCGAGGAAGAATTCGGAGAGGCCCGAGCGGCGGGTGAACGTGCCCTCCGGGAAGAACACGATGACGCGGCCTTCCTTCGCCAGCTTTGTCGCAGCCTCGGCGTCGGCCAAGCCGGCCGCGAGATCGTGCCGCTCGACGAACAGCGCGCCGAGCCGGCGCAGCAAAGTGCCGGCCACGAGCTGGCGCGCAAACTCGCGCTTGCCCACGAAGGCCGGCTCGCCCGGCAGCAGCGCGGCGAGCACCAGCGGATCCGTATAGCTCGCGTGGTTGAACACCAGCATGGCGTCGTGGCGCGGCACGTGCTCGAGGCCCGTGGCCGAGACTCTTATGCCGGTGGCGAACAGCAGGAAGCGCGCCAGCCCCCGCACCATCGCCCAGCGCCAGGAGAGTTTCGGCAGGATCATGACCAGGACCCAGCCGACCGCGCAGGTGAGCACCGTCACGATCCACCACCACGCGGCGTAGAGGAGATTGCCGACCAGGCGGCCGAAGCGGGCGATGCGCGGGCCGAGGCCGGACAGCCACAGGCGCGCCAGCTGCCACCACATGGCGCTCTGGCGGCGGCCGAGGTCGCCGCGCAGATAAAGCTCCCTGGCCGAACTGCGGCGGACCTTTCCGCTCGACGTCTTGGGCACGGTGCCGGGCCCGACCAGCACGATCTCGTCGGCCGGCTCGCCAAGAATGGCCGCCGCCACCTCGGCCGCGCGGGCGCGCAGGCCGTCGCGCGCGCCGGCGTTGGTCTCGCGCGTCTCCGCCAGCGCCACCAGGCGTTCGGTACCGGTGGCCGCATCGGTGACGCCGAACACCGCGACGCCGCCCTTGCGCATGCCGGGAAGCTCGCCGATCGCGGTCTCGACCTCGTGCGGATAGATGTTGCGGCCGGCGCGGATGATGATGTCCTTGATGCGCCCGGTAATGAAGATGTCGCCGCCCGCCAGGTAGGCGCGGTCGCCGGTGCGCAGCCAGCCGTCGTGGAACAGCTCGCGCGACTTCGCCTCGTTGCGGAAATAGCCGGAGGTCTGCGACGGTCCGCGGAACTCGAGCTCGCCCTCGATGCGCTCGCCGACCTCGCCGCCGAGCCCGTCGACCACGCGCACCTCGTTGTCGAGAATCGGCTGGCCGCAGGCGACCACTTCGAGCGGATTGTCGTCATCGGGCCGGGCGAGCTCGGCGCGTCCGCGCATCATCAGGGCCTCGCGGTCGATCCGCTCGATCAGCGGTTCGCGGCCCATCGGCGGGAATGCCAGGCCCACCGAGTTCTCGGCCAGCCCGTAGACCGGCGCCATGGTGCTGGCACGGAAGCCGTAGCGGGAGAATTTCTCGATGAAGCGGCGCATGGTGCGCACGGCGATCGGCTCGGCGCCGTTGGCCACCACGCGCCACGAGCTCAGGTCGAGGCCTTCCAGCTCGGAGTCGGGAATCTTGTTGAGGCAGAGCTCGTAGGCGAAGTTGGGCGCCGCCGACAGCGTCGCGCGAAACCGCGATATGGCCTTGAGCCAGCAGTCCGGGCGCACCAGGAAATTCAACGGCGATGTCAGATAGAGCGGCGCGGCACGGTAGAGCGTGCCCATCCAGGCGCCGATCAAGCCGAGGTCGTGGTAGAGCGGCAGCCAGCTGACGAACACGTCCTCCGACGTCGCCTGCAGCGCCGCGATCATCGAACGGACGTTGGACACCAGATTGCCGTGGCTGAGCACGACGCCCTTGGGATCGCCGGTGCTGCCCGACGTGTACTGGATGAAGGCCGTGGCCGAAGGGTCGGTCACTGGCGGCAACGCCGTACGCGCGGGATCCCCGTAGAGCTGCTCGACCGTTTCCACGCTGTCGAGCGTCTCGACCTGGCCGCGCAGGATGCCGGCGAGCCGCAGGCCTTCCGGCACCGTCACCAGGATGCGGGCGCCGGCATTGCGCAGGACCCCGGCCTGGCGGCGCAGGTGGTCCTCGATCTGCGATGGACGCGCCGGCGGATAGATCGGCACCGGCACTGCGCCGGCGTACAGGATGCCGAAGAACGCAGTGAAGAATTCCAGGCTGGTGGGCAGCATCAGGGCGATGCGGTCGCCGGGGAGAATGTCGCGGTCGACCAGCCCGGCGGCAACGCGCTGCGCCGACTCCTTGATCTGACCATAGGTCATGGTGCCGAGGATCGACAGGTCGTCGCCGAACAGCGTGACCTGGACGCGGTCGGGATGCTGCGCCACGTGCCATTCCAGCACCTCGACCAGCGTGCGCGCCTCACTTGGCGAGCCGCTGACGGCGGCGCCGGCGGGCACGGCGGATTCCACCGGCGCCGCGGCCGGGACCAGGTCGGGCACGGCCTTGGCTTCGCCCAGCGCGTCGAGCAGGTCGCGCACGGTCTCGGCCTCGCCGATCACCTGGGTGGGCAGGCGCACCTGGAAGGCGCGCTCGAGCCGCAGCACCAGTTCGGTGCGGCCGAGACTGTCGATGCCGAGGTCGCGGTCGAGCCGGCTCGCCAGCGCAACCTCGATCGGACGTCCGCCGCGCAGCTCGCGCACCAGCGCGTGCACGATGCTGATGAGGTCGCGCTCGCGCGCCGCCTGCGCATCCGCCTGTTCACCGCCACTCGAGGACACTTCCGCCATTCTCAAGGCTCTCCGGCTCGTCAATGCCGGCCGCGGATCAAGTCCACGCGACCGGGCAATCCATCTCTTTGACTCGACTTTACATTCCCGCTGGACGCGCGGGTCAAGCCCGCGCGTGACGAGACAATGATCCTAGCACAAGGCTGCCGCTTCCGGCTCAGCGCGGGCTGCGGCGGCGGTCGCAAAACTGATGACGCAGAGAAGGGATGCGAAGGGCAGAAAAGGACGCATGCGGGCTCCGGCTGCCGGCAGCCATCTTATCGCCGGCATGGTGATTTGGAAAATCATGCCGCTGACGAGCGGCGGTATCACGCCGCCGTCGGGCTCTTGCGGTGAACTGGCGAGGTGCGGGTCGTCCGCGTACTTTGCCCACACCTATTCCTGCATGTGCATCAGCCGCACACGCAGCTTGGTGGTGGTGAAATCTGGCTCGAACGGCGGATCCTGCAACCAGAGCAGCTTAATTTTTCCTACGCTGGGCTTTATCATTGTGCCGGCCAAGGCGCCGTCATCCGTCCGCTCGTTGGATCAGCAAGTTGCTGTACCGTTTTGAAGATTTTGCTCTCGACAGCGAGCGGCGCGAGCTCCGCTGCAAAGATGATTTCGTGCGGATCGAGCCCCAGGTCTTCGACCTGCTCACCTATTTGATCGACAACCGCAAGCGGGTCGTGAGCAAGGACGATCTCATTGCCGCCGTATGGGGTGGACGGATCGTGTCCGACGCGACGCTCGACAGCCGCGTCAATGCCGTGCGGCGCGCGATTGGCGACAGCGGCGAGACCCAGCGGCTGATCAAGACCCTGCCCCGCAAGGGCCTCCGCTTCGTCGGCGTTGTGCAAGAACAAGAAGCGCCTGCGGAGCGCGCCGCGACGCCGCCACCGGCGGCGCCTCCGGCTCGCATCGGGGACAGTATCGAACCGCCGCCCACCGCTGCACTCCCTCTGCCGGAACGGCCTTCGATCGCCGTCCTTCCGTTCGTCAACATGAGCGGCGATCCCGAGCAGGAGTATTTCGTCGACGGCATGACGGAGGAAATCATCACGGCGCTGGCGCGCTGCAACTGGCTGTTCGTCATCGCCCGCAACTCGTCGTTCACCTACAAGGGAAAGTCCGTCGATGTGCGCCAGATCGGGCGCGAGCTCGGCGTGCACTACGTGCTCGAGGGGAGCGTGCGCCGCGCCGGCGATCGCCTGCGGTTCACCGGCCAGCTCATTG
>DATFWC010000032.1:0-2521 GCA_035259885.1 Xanthobacteraceae bacterium | reverse complement strand
GAAGGGCAGAAGCTGGTGGAGAAGCACGCGGCGCGGGCCGGTCTCGGCGACGTGAAGGTGAGCTACCGGCTGATCGACGGCGGCAACGTCATCAACGACGCCATGCTGTCGGGCGCGCTCGATATCGCGTCCATCGGGGTTCCCGGGTTCCTCACGCTGTGGGACAAGGCGCGCGCCATTGCCGGGCGCGAGGTCATCGGGCTCTCCGGCGTCGGCGGCGGCTCCGTATGGCTGATGACGCGCAACCCAAACGTCAAGACGCTCACCGATTTCACCGACAAGGACCGCATCGCGGTCCCCGGCATCAAGACGTCGTTCGTCGCCGTGGTGCTGCAGATGGCGGCGGCGCAGGCCTTCGGTCCGGAGAATTACGCCAAGCTCGACCACCTCACGGTCGGCATCCCGCATCCGGATGCGCTCGCCGCCATGCTGTCCGGCCGCACCGAGATCACGGCGCATTTCTGCTCGCCGCCGTTTTCCTATATCGAGCAGGATGCGCCCGGCATCCACCGCGTGGTCAATTCCGCCGACGTGCTCGGTGCGCTGACCATCATCATGTCGTACACGACGCGAAAATTTGCCGACGCCAACCCGAAGCTGGCGCAGGCCTTCGTGGCGGCGCTCGACGAGGCGTCGGCCTTCATTGCAGCCAACAAGCGCGAGGCCGCCCGCATCTATATCGATCTTGCCGCCACCAAGCCGAAAGAGGACGAGTTGATGCGGATGCTCGACGACCCCGATACGCACTACACCGTCGCGCCGGAAGGCGTGATGAAGTATGCGGAATTCATGCACCGGATCGGCACCCTGAAGGCGAAGCCGGCAAGCTGGAAGGATTTCTTCTTCGCCGCCGTGCATGACCGGCCGGGAAGCTGAGCGGCGATACATTGCGGAGCTTGAGCGATGGGCCTTGCCATCATGATCGTCGGACTTGCGGTGTTCCTCCTGCCGCATGTCTTCACCACGCGCCGTGACACGCGCTCGGCCGTGATCGCGCTGATCGGCGAGGGGCCCTACAAGGGTCTGTACTCGCTCGTGGCGATCATCGGCGTCATCCTGATCGGCTGGGGCTTCGCGCGCTACCGCGCAAACGAATGGATTGACGTCTGGTATCCGCCGGCGTGGACGCGCCATGTCACGGTGGCGCTGACCTGGCCGGCCATCATCTTCATCGTCGCGGCCTACATTCCCGGCAATATCAAGCGCCGCCTCAAGCACCCCATGCTCGTCGGCGTGAAGCTGTGGGCCGTCGCGCACCTGATTTCCAACGGCGACCTGGGCTCGATCATCCTGTTTGGCACCATCCTGGCCTGGGCCGTGTTCGATCGTATCACGCTCAAGCGGCGGCCTGACGCGGACACGGCGCCAATCCCGGCCAGCGGCTGGCGCAATACGCCCAAGCGGCCGCCCGATGCGAGCGCGCCGCCAATCTCGACCAGCAGTTGGCGCAACGACGTCATCGCCATCATCGTGGGGACTCTGCTGTATCTGGCGCTCGGATTCGTGTTCCATCCGCTCGTCATCGGCCGGCCGGTGTTCGGCGCGCCGGCTTAGGGGTTTTCTAGCCATGTCGACGCAAGCCGAGGTTAAGCGCCTGACCGCGCCCGACATCCGGGCCCGCAAGGGCGGAACGCCCATCGTCGCGCTCACCTCCTACCACGCCCACACGGCACGCATCGTCGACCAGCACTGCGACGTGATCCTGGTGGGCGATTCGCTCGGCATGGTGATGCACGGGCTGGAGACCACCGTTCCGGTGACGCTCGACATGATGATCCTGCAGGGCCTGGCGGTGATGCGCGGGTCGCGCCATGCGCTGGTCGTGGTCGACCTGCCGTTCGGCTCGTACGAGGCTTCGCGCGAGCAGGCCTTCGCCAGCTGCGCGCGCGTGATGAAGGAGACCGGCTGCGGCGCCGTGAAGCTGGAGGGCGGTTGCCGCATGGCGGAAACCATCGCGTTCCTGGTGGAGCGCGGCGTGCCGGTCATGGGCCATGTCGGCCTGACCCCGCAGGCGATCAACACCATCGGCTCGTTCCGCGCCCAGGGGCGCGAGGAGAAGGACTGGGGGCCGATCGAGGAGGATGCGCGCGCCGTCGCGGAGGCCGGTGCCTTCGCGGTGGTGATCGAGGCGGTGGCCGAGCCGCTGGCGGCGCGGATCAGCGGCCAGTTGCCGATCCCGACCATCGGCATCGGGGCGAGCGCAGCCTGCGACGGCCAGATTCTCGTGCTGGAGGACATGCTCGGCCTGTCGCCGCGTGTGCCGAAATTCGTCCGCCGCTACGGCCAGCTCGGACCCTCGATCGAGGCGGCGGTCGAGGCATACGCGGCCGACGTGCGCGCCCGTGCCTTTCCGGGGCCGGACAATGTCTACGGGATGAAAGGGAAGTAGCGGCGCCCGGCCACGGCGGGGTCAGGCTCTACCGTGCGTTATACAGCTCATGCAGCATAATTTCGTTAGGCGGGTTCAGCACTGTCGTAGAACCCTCCTTCAGATACTGCAGCTCGAATCTGCCCTTTACCA
>DATFWC010000031.1:0-5805 GCA_035259885.1 Xanthobacteraceae bacterium | reverse complement strand
GGATCGGCCGATAACGCGCAGCGATTCCATAATCCCAACTTGGCCAATGCGGCGGGCGCGGAAGCCTACGTGACGCGGGAGTGGCAGCCGGAACGGGTCAAGGAACGCTACGACTGGCTGTTCACCTACGACGCCACCGCGATTCCCGTCTAAAGCGAGATGACTTTTCTTCGAATCGTCGTCTCGCTTTAGCCTATTGTTGGAGCATGATCTTCACCGAAAACCGGTGCCCACTTTTCGGGATCATGCTCCAGGCGCCAGACCCGAGCGGCTCCGATTTATGGTGCGACCCGCAGCACCAGATCCTCGACGCTGATGCGTGACAGCGCGCCGGCAAAAACCCTTTCCGCCTGCCCGACCGCCGGCAACACGACCTGGCTCAGCAGCGCAGATTCGACAGGATGGCCGTCGACGTCATCGAGGATCTGGGTGGCGCGCAAAATGTCCTCGGCGCTGATGCGCCGCCGCTCGCGCCCGAGCTCGTAGCCACCGCGCGGACCGCGAATGCCTTTGAGGATGCCGGCGCGCACCAGCGCCTGCAGGATTGGCTCGAGATGGCGCGGCGGAAGCGTATTGCGCGCCGCCAGGGCCTTGGCCGATACCGGCCGCCCCTTCGCGTGAACGGCGACGTCGACGACAGCCGTGATGGCCAGGAGGCCTTTGCGCGACAACAGCGACATGCGGACGACCCCAGCCCGGTACGGATTAAGGTAATATATTACAGAGGCGATCTGGTCCACAGCGCAGCGTTGAATCTCGTCTCGGCCCCCTACCGCCGGTTAAGAACGCCGACGTTGACGCCGGCGAATTTGTTGTTCTTCCAAGATAAAAAGTTCATAGAAAATTATTGGCCCATTAAAGGCAGCAAATTAACAAGTCTTTTCAAGGCGATCGGCCCAAATCGTGGCGCTTTTTGGGAGATCGTACCGGGTCTGAAACATTGTCTGCGACGTCACGCTCGGCCATCCCGGTAGAACCAAATCCTCCGGCGCCGCGGGCGGTCGTCGCGAGCTCCGTCGTCTCGACGAGATTCACGCGCACAGTGGTTGCAATCACCAGCTGGGCGATGCGCATCGCGCGCGTGACGGTGAATGGCTCGATCCCGTGATTGACGAGGATCACCTGCACTTCACCGCGATAATCAGCATCTATGGTGCCGGGTGCATTGAGCACGGTCACGCCGTGGCGCGCCGCCAACCCTGAGCGCGGCCGCACCTGGCCTTCGTGGCTTTCGGGCAGCGCCAGCGCAAGGCCGGTGGGAACCGCGGCCCAGCGGCCGGGCGCGATCACGACCGGAGCATCGACGGGAACCGCAGCCAGCAGATCGAGACCGGCCGCGTGCTCGCTCTGGTAGGCCGGCAGCGGCAAGTCCGCCGCGTGCGGCAGCCGGGTCACAAGGACGTCGACCATGCTCATCGGTCGCGCTCGGCGAGCGCCGCCGCGATGCGGGCCACCAGCGCCCGCGCCACCTCGTCCTTCGACTGGCTGGGCCAGGATTCGACATGGTCGGCCGTGACGAGATGCGCCGAATTGCGGTCGCCGCCCATGATGCCTGTCTCCTGCGACACGTCGTTGGCGACGATCCAGTCGCAGCCTTTCTTGGCCAGCTTGGCCTTGGCATTGGCGATGATGTCGTCGGTTTCGGCGGCGAAGCCCACGACCAGCTTCGGCCGCTTGGCATTGCGGCGCGCCACGCTCGCCAGGATGTCGGGATTTTCCACCAGCGCCAGCACCGGCGCCTGGCCGCTATTCTTCTTGAGCTTGCGGCGGCCCGGCTGCGCGACGCGCCAATCCGCGACCGCCGCGGCGAACACGGCCGCATCGGCAGGCAGCGCCGCTTCGACCGCCGCCAGCATGTCCTGGGCAGTTTCGGTCTTGACGATCGCGACGCCGGGCGGATCCGGCAGCGCGACCGGACCCGACACCAGGATCACCTCGGCGCCGGCAGCCGCGGCGGCCCGCGCGATGGCATGGCCCTGCTTGCCGGACGAGCGGTTGGCGATGTAGCGCACCGGATCGATCGGCTCGTGCGTCGGTCCCGACGTGATGACGAGGCGCTTGCCGGCCAGCGGCCGCGCGCCGCCCGCGAGCAGGTCTTCGATCGCAGCCACGATCTCGAGCGGCTCGGCCATTCGGCCGACGCCGGCCTCGCCGGCTTCCGCCATCTCGCCTTCGTTTGGCCCGACCAGGGTCACGCCATCGGCCGCCAGCACCGCAATATTGCGTTGCGTCGCCGGATGCGCCCACATCTGCGGGTTCATGGCCGGTGCGATCAGTACGGGCCGCGATGTGGCGAGCAGCACGGTCGCGGCCAGATCGTCGGCCAGGCCGTGCGCCATCTTGGCAACGAGATCGGCGGTCGCCGGCGCGACCACGACCAGGTCGCAGTCGCGCGCCAAGCGGATGTGGCCGATATCGAACTCGCTGGCGAGATCGAACAGCTCGGTGAAGGCGCGCTCGCCCGCGATGGCGCCCACCGACAGCGGCGTCACGAATTCCTGCGCGGCCTTGGTCATGACCACACGCACGCCGGCACCGCGCTCCTTGAGTCGGCGGATCAGGTCAAGGCATTTGTAGGCCGCGATGCCGCCGCCGATGATCAAGAGGATGCGCTTGCCGGAAACGCCCATTGGGTCCTGCCTTGGCCCCTGTGTAGCATATTGCGGCGCGATGAGGGTCCCGGACGGGGGCGCAACCGGCGCCGCGCCCATCAGCGTTAACGGGCGCCGTCACATGGCGCGGTAGATCAACCAGACGAACCAGGCCACGCCGGCCGCGATGATCCACAGGGCGGCCGTCATCCAGCGGCTGCGCCGGGCCTCGGCGGCGCCGATGGCGGCGACCGTCTGCGGCGCCAGCACCAGGCCGTTGCGCGTGATGGCGTCGAGCTGGTCGGCCAGATGCGCCGCCCGCGCCAGCAGGGCGGGCACGCCGCCCAGGACTTTTCCGAGTTCGATCGCGCCCTCGGCCGCATCCTCGAGGCGGCCGGCGGGCCCGAGGTTGCGCTCGATCCACTCGCGCACCACCGGCGCGGCCACCGCCCACATGTCGAGCCGGGGATCGAGCGACCGCGCCACGCCTTCGACCACCACCATGGTCTTCTGCAGCAGCAGCAGCTCGGGCCGCGTGCGCATGTCGAACAGGCCGGTCACCTCGAACAGGAGCGTGAGCAGCTTGGCCATGGAAATTTCTTCAGCCGGGCGGTTGTGGATCGGCTCGCCGATGGCGCGGATCGCCTGGGCAAAGCTCTCGACCGAATGATGGCGCGGCACATAGCCGGCCTCGAAATGCACTTCCGCCGTGCGGCGATAGTCGCGGGTAATGAAGCCGTAGAGGATCTCGGCCAGGAAGCGCCGCTCCTTGGGGCCGAGCCGGCCCATGATGCCGAAATCCACGGCAATAATCCGGCCATCCTGGTCGATGAAGAAATTGCCCGGATGCATGTCGGCGTGAAAGAAGCCGTCGCGCATGGCGTGGCGCAGGAACGACTGCATCAGGGCGCGCGCCAGCCCCGCCAGGTCGAATCCCTTGGCGGCGAGCGCGGCCCGGTCTGACAGCGGCGTTCCCTCCACCCATTCGAGCGTGAGCACGTCCTTGGCGGTCAGATCCCAGTCGACCGCCGGAACGCGAAACTCGGAATCCTGGCGCGTATTCTCGGCCATCTCGGAGATCGCCGCGGCCTCCAGGCGAAAATCCATCTCGATGGCCACGCTGCGCCGGAGCGTATCGACCGCCTCGATCATCCGCAGGCGCCGTGCCTCGGCGGAATAGCGCTCGGCGTTGCGGGCCGCGAAGTCGAGGGTGGCGAGGTCGTGGCGGAAGCGCCGCTCGATGCCCGGCCGCAGCAGTTTTACCGCCACCGGCCGCACCCCGTCGGCCGTCGCGATCTCGGCTCGATGCACCTGGGCGATCGACGCGGCGGCGACCGCCGGCCCGAACGAGGCAAACACCTCGCGCACCGGCCGCCCGAGCGCCACCGCGACCGCCGCCTCGGCCTCGGCTTGCGGAAACGGGGCCATCTTGTCCTGCAGGCTTTCGAGGTCGCGCGCGAGGGCCATGCCGACCACGTCGGGCCGCGTCGCCAAAAACTGCCCAAGCTTCACGTGGGTCGGGCCGAGCTTGGTGAGCGCCGCCGACAGGCGCACTGCCGCGCCGTCACCGTTCGGGCGCTCGATCAGCCGCGCCATGCGCAGCGCGACGCGCAGCGGCGGCGGCAGCGGCAGCGGATCGACGAGCGCCAGCACGCCCTCGCGGGCGAACACGTAGCCGACGCGGGCAAGCCGGATGAGATGGCCGACAGCCGAGATCACAATCGCCAGCCGGAATGCAGCGCAACGATGCCGCCGCTCATCGCTCGGAACGAGACGCGACGGAAGCCGGCAGCCGATAACATGTCGGCGAAGCGACCCGGTCGCGGGAAGCGGCGGATCGACTCGACCAGATAGCGGTAGGAGTCGGCGTCGCCGGCGACCGCGCGTCCCAGGGCCGGAATGACGTTGAACGAGTAGAAGTCGTACAGCGCCTCGAATCCGGGCACGTCGACGGTGGAGAATTCCAGGCAGACGAAACGGCCGCCGATCTTCAGCACGCGATAGGCTTCGGCCAGCGCCTCGTCGATGCGCGGCACGTTGCGGATGCCGAACGCGATCGAATAGGCATCGTGGCTGCGATCGGGAAACGGCAGCGCCTCGGCGTTCGCCTCCACGAACGTGACGACGTCGTCATAGCCCCGCTCGGCCGCGCGCTCGCGCCCCACCGCCAGCATGTCGGCATTGATGTCGGCAACCGTCACCCGGGTGGCCGACCCGCCGGCATCGATCACACGGAACGCGACGTCGCCAGTGCCGCCGGCCACGTCAAGGAGACTGAACGGCGTCGCGCCCTTCGGCGGGTCGATGGCGGTGACCAGATCGTCCTTCCAGGCGCGGTGCAGCCCGGCCGTCATCAGGTCGTTCATCAGGTCGTAACGCCGCGCCACGCGATGGAACACGTCATCGACCAGCGCCTGTTTCTCGGCCAACGGCACCTGGCGAAAGCCGAAATGGGTGTCGGACATCTGGCAACTCCCGCCGCGACCATAGCGCGCCGCATAGCGGGGCGCTATCTAGTCGCGCCGTATCTGCCGGATGGGTTAACGCGGCGCATCGGCGTGTCGCGCCAGGGGGACGAATGCCCGAATTGCCCGAAGTCGAAACGGTGCGACGCGGCCTGGCGCCGGTCATGGAAGGCGCCCGCTTCACGCGGGTCGAGCTCAATCGCCCGGATTTGCGCCTGCCTCTGCCCAAGGACTTCGTGCAGCGCCTCGAAGGCGAGACCGTCACCGGGCTCGGCCGGCGGGCAAAATATCTGCTCGCCGATCTCTCGTCGGGCGACGTGCTGATGATGCATCTCGGCATGTCGGGCTCGTTCCGCGTCGCCCAGGAGGCGTACGAACAGGTGCGCGAGGAGACGCCGGGCGCCTATTATCACGAGCGCTCGACGGCACGCGCCCATGACCACGTGGTGTTCCACATGTCGTCGGGCGCGCGCATCACCTTCAACGACCCGCGCCGCTTCGGCCTGATGCTGCTGGTGCCGCGCGCCGAACTCAACGAGCATCGGCTGATGAAAGAGGTCGGGCCCGAGCCGCTCGGCAATGCGTTCGCCGCCGACATGCTGGCGCGCGCCTGCGCCCACAAGAAGACCAGCCTCAAGGCGGCCCTGTCCGACCAGAAGGTCGTGGCGGGCCTGGGCAACATCTACGTGTGCGAGGCGCTCCACCGCGCCCTGCTCTCGCCCAAACGCTCGGCCGCAACGCTCGCCACA
>DATFWC010000030.1:0-4896 GCA_035259885.1 Xanthobacteraceae bacterium | reverse complement strand
AAGGACTGGCTGATCATGCTCGAGGCGGGGACCATCGTCGGGCCGTCGCCCGGCAAGCTGCGCGTCGCCCGTTCGACGCAGGAGCGCAAGCTCGTCAAGAAGTACAATCTGCTCCTGCAGCCGGAACACTATCTCGACGTCGACGGCTACGACCCACGCATCCACGCGGTGTACTTCTGCCCGCAGCTCTACAAGTACGACTCCGAGAAGAAGCTGGTGCCGCTTTACGGCGAAGAGATCGGCAAGCTGATCGCGCAGTCGCTCGAGAGCAGCGTCAAGGAGCGGCGCCCGTGGTACGCGCCGTCCGACGACGTGCCGGCGGAGCCGGCGATCAACGGCTCGATCGAGCCCGAGCTCGACACCCTCGTGGTGATCGACAAGCCCAAACGCGGGCCCATCGCCGCCACCGCCTAGAGCATGATCCCGAAACGTGGATACCGGTTTTCGGAAAAGATCATGCTCCAGGCATGATTTAGAGCGGGATGACGATTCGAAGAAAAGTCATCTCGCTCTAAGCGAACGTCCTGCACGCGAACGCGCCAACTCCGCCTGCGCCACCCGACGGGTGGCGCGGGCGGCCTGCTTTTGCCAGGCGCTTTCGCTCTTGCCTGCGACTCGCCGCGCGGGTCTGATAGGGGACGCGGCCCGGCACTGGCGGCGAGGGGAGCCCATGCGACGATTTTCGGTTTGCCTGCTGCTCGCCGGCCTCTTGGCGGCTGGCGCCGCGACCGCCACCTCCGCCGCCGCCGACTACCCGGACAAGCCCATCCGCCTGATCGTGCCGCAGGCGCCCGGCAGCGCCACCGACACGGTGGCCCGCATCCTCGGCGCGGAGCTTGCCCGCGAGCTCGGGCAGCAGGTCGTGGTCGACAACCGGCCCGGCGGCGCGCTGACCATCGGCCTCGACCTCACGGCCAAGGCCGAGCCCGACGGTTATACGATCTGCATGGGCCCGATCGGCGCGCTCGCCATCACGCGCCACATGGTGGCAAAACTGCCCTACGACATCGAGCGCGACTTCCAGCCGGTCGCACTGGTCACGCGCGGCCACTTGCTGCTCGCCGTGTCGCCGACGCTGCCGATCAAGACGGTGCCGGAGCTGATCGAGGAGGCGAAGAAGCATCCGGGAAAGCTGCTCAACGCCTCCTCGAGCAACGGCTCGCCCGGCCACGTGGGCGGCGAGCTGTTCAAGTTCATGACCGGCACCGAAATCGTGCACGTGCCGTATCGCGGCGGCGCCAACGCCATCAACGACCTGATCGCCGGCCGCGTGCACCTGATGTTCGAGAGCCTGAACTCGATCGCGCCGCACGCACGGACCGGTACGGTCCGTGCCCTGGCGGTCAGCGGCCCGCGCCGCTCGCCGGGATTTCCCGACCTGCCGACGGTGGCGGAGGCCGGCGTGCCCGGCTACGACGCCGCCACTTGGAGCGGGGTGATCGCGCCCGCCGGCATGCCGCGTCCAATCCTCGACAAGCTCAACGCGGCGATCAACCGCGCCATCGAGTCGCCGACCTTCCGCGAGCGCTTCGCCCAGATCGGCGACGAGCCGGCCGGCGGCACGCCGGAGGAATTTTCCGACGTGATCCGCAAGGACTCGGCCAAGTGGGCCGACGTGGTCGCGCGCTCGGGCGCCAAGCTGGACTGAAGGGCATGAGCCGGCTCCTGGAGGGACACATTGCGGCGGTCACCGGCGCGGGGTCGGGCATCGGCCGGGCCATCGCGCTGGGTTACGCACGCGAGGGAGCGCAGGTCGTCATCCTGGACGTCAACGCCGACACGGCGGCAGAAACCCGCAAGGCCATCGGAGAGGCCGGCGGCACGGCCTGGAGCTTCAGGCTCGACGTGACCGAGCGCGACGCGTGCCGCCAAGCGGCTGGCAAGGTCGGCGAGACGATCGGCGACGTCTCGATCCTGGTGAACAACGCCGGCATCAACCGCCGCAATGCTTTCACGGCAGTGCCGGAAGCCGTGATCAAGGACTGGCAGGACATTCTTTCGGTCAACCTCACCGGCGTGTTCAACGTCACGCATGCGTTCCTCGCCCAGCTGCGCGCGACCCGCGGCCGCATCATCAACATCGCCTCGGTCCAGTCGTTCATGCATGTGCGCACGCCGAATTCGCCGGCCTACACCGCGTCGAAGCACGGCGTGCTCGGCCTGACCCGTGCGCTTGCGGCCGAGCTCGGCAAGGACGGGGTGCGGGTCAATGCCATCGGCCCGGGACTGATCGAGACGCCGCTCAACGAGCAGGTGCGCGCCAACAACCCGGAGCTCGTAAAAATCTTCATGGACCACACGCCGCTGGGCCGTGCCGGAAAGCCCGAGGACATCGTCGGCCCGGCGATCTTCCTGGCGTCCGATCTCTCGGCCTACGTCACCGGCTCGATCGTCATGGCGGACGGCGGCTATCGAGTGATCTAGGCCGTATCCATTGGCCGGGCTCGGTGTGGTGACGTCGTGGCACGCTCGGGCGCCAAGCTGGGGTGACGTTTTCTCGGCTGTCATCCCGGCCGAGCGCAGCGAGAGCCGGGATCCATGTACCCCTGCCTCGCCTTTTTTCTCATGCCGGGGGACTTGGATCCCGGGTCTCGCCGCTGCCGCGGCTCGCCCGGATGACAGCCGCGATCGCGATCACAACAACACCACACCCGTTTCGAGCGCAGCGAGAGCCGCGATCCATGTAGCCCTGTGTCGCCTCTTTTCTCATGCCGCGGTACTTGGGTCCGGGTCTCGCCGCTCGCGCGGCTCGCCCGGGACGACAGCCGAGATCGCCATCACAACAACACCACACCCGTTTCATCTGACCGTCGCACAAGTGTCGACGTTCTGTCAGACGACGCGGGCACGTTCCGCCGTGATTCGACGGCGGAGGCCCAATGGCCGTCAAACTGCGGCACGCGTCGCGCGCGCATGCGCTCACGCGGCGAGAGTTTCTGCGCACGAGTCTGTCGTCAGCCGCCCTGACGGCGGCCGGCGTGCTGGCAAGACCCTGTCTCAGCCGCGCGGCGGACCGCCCGTGCATCACCCACGGGCTGCAGTCGGGCGACGTCTCGGTCGACTCCGGCGTGGTGTGGGCGCGTTGCGACCGTCCCGCGCGCATGCTGGTCGAGGTCGCGACCACGGAGAGCTTTGCCGACCTGCACACCACCGTGTGGGTCGACGCCCTGCCGGAAAGCGACTGCACCGCCAAGGCCCTGATCGAGGATCTCCCGGCCGGCGCCGACGTGTTCTATCGCATCCGCTTCCAGGACCACGCGGCGCCGACGGTTGTCGGCGAGCCGCAGGTCGGGCGCTTCCGCACGGCGCCGCGCGACGCGCAGTCGCTGTCGTTCGTGTGGTCGGGCGACGTGGCCGGGCAGGGATGGGGTATCGATCCGGCGCGCGGCGGCATGCGCAGCTTTGCCACCATGCTGCGCAACGCGCCGGATTTCTTCATTCACTCCGGCGACAGTATCTACGCCGACTGCCCGGTGCCGGCCGAGCAGACGCTGCCCAGCGGCGGGGTCTGGCGCAACATCGTCACGCCGGAAAAATCCAAGGTGGCCGAGACGCTGGCCGACTTCCGCGGCAACTACAAATACAACCTGCTCGACGAGAATGTGCGCGCCTTCAACGCCGCCACCCCGATCTTCGCCCAGTGGGACGATCACGAGGTCACGGACGACTGGTGCCCGGGCGCCGGTGTGCGCCCCGATGGCAACACCATTCTGCAGCTCACGGCGCGCGCCAACCGCGCGTTCCACGAATTCATGCCGCTGCGCCAGACCCTGGCAGAAGCGGGACGCATCTACCGCCGCATTCCCTACGGGCCGCTGCTCGACGTGTTCATGCTCGACATGCGGTCGTACCGCACCTCCGGCCGCAACGCCGCCGAAATCCTCGGACCCACTCAGCTCGCCTGGCTCAAGCGCCAGCTCGTGCGCTCGCCGGCGGTGTGGAAGGTTTTGGCGGCCGACCTGCCGCTCGGGCTGATCAGCTCCGACGCGGTGGCGCAGGGCGACGGGCCGCCGAGCGGGCGCGAGCACGAGATCGCCGACCTGCTGTCGTTCATGGACCGCGCCGGCATCCGCAACACGATCTGGATCACCGCCGACATGCACTACACGGCGGCGCATTTCTACGATCCGGCCGCCGCCGTGTTCAAAGATTTTCACCCGTTCTGGGAATTCGTCTCCGGCCCGCTGCACGCCGGCACCTGGGGCCCGGGGCGGCTCGACAACACCTTCGGCCCGCGCGCGGTGTTTTCCCTCGGCTGCAGCGCCGAGCAGGGCGAGAACCTGGCACCGTGCTTCGGCCTGCAGTTCTTCGGCCATGTGGCGATCGACGGGCCGAGCGGCGTCATGACGGTGACGCTCAAGGACGTCGCCGACCGCGACCTGTGGTCGATCGACCTCGTGCCCGAGCCCGACGCGCGCCGTCCCGGCCACGTGCTGATCCGGAGCTGAGCTGTCATCCCGGGCGAGCCGCGCCAGCGGCGAGACCCGGGACCCAAGTACCCCGGTAACCGGAAAATGGGCACGGCAGGGATACGTGGATCCCGGCTCTCGCACCTGTCGGCGCTCGGCCGGGATGACAGCCGAGATTGCCTTTCGGTTGAGTGCTGCGCTCGCCCTGGCTCTCGCGCCGAAGGCGCGAGGGCGGAATGACGGCCGAGAAGGCTGTGCATGGGCATCCCCAACTGCAACATAACTGTCATACTGGCCCCATAGCTTCCGCCGGGAATCCAGCTCCAGGAGCCACGCCATGCGTCATTCTCTCGCCGGCGCCCTTGTCGCCGTCGCGCTGCTGTCGTCGCCGGCCGCCGCGCAGACCATCTATCCCATCGACCGGGCCGACATCCTGGTGGGCGCCAGGTTCGACCTCAAGGTCGAGTTTCCCGGCCTGGCGAAGCCG
>DATFWC010000029.1:0-12638 GCA_035259885.1 Xanthobacteraceae bacterium | reverse complement strand
TCCGGCTCGACCTGCTCGAGGATGGCGCGAATGTTCTGCTCGACATTGAGGCCGCGGAAGATCGAGGCCTCCTGCGGCAGGTAGCCGATGCCGAGGCGGCCATGCTGATACATCGGCAGGCCGGTAATGTCGTGTCCGTCGAGCACGATGCGGCCGTGGTCGGCTTTGACCAGCCCGGTGATCATGTAGAACACGGTGGTCTTGCCGGCGCCGTTGGGGCCGAGCAGCCCCACCGCCTCACCCGGCCGCAGATATAGACTGACGCCCTTGACCACCTTGCGGCCGGCGAAGCTTTTTTCCACCTCGTGCACGGCGAGGTAGCGCTGCGCCCATTGCCGCTCGGCCTCGTCGAGCCTTTCCGTTTGCTCGGCGTACCTGCCGTCGTCGTCCCAGTCCGGTTGGAGCGCGCGTTGGCGCGGCGCTGCTACCGGCTCCGGCTCCTCATATTCCCCGGCTTCCTCCCAGCGGGGTCGCTGCATCATCTGCGGCGCCAGACCAACGTGCGCCGGTACCGGCGCACGCGTCCATCCGAACAGCGAGAGAGCGAAGCGTCCGAACGCTTTGCCAGATCGCACACGGTGCCGTCGGAACAAGGCGATCACACCCCGTGCGCTGGTCAGTTGTTCAGCCTCATCGGCTGTCCGGGCGCCGCCTTGGGTTTGGCGGCATCCTTGCCGTTCTTCTGTTCCGGTCGCGAATCGCGATCGGCGTCCGTGCCCTCGGCCGCCTTGTTGTCCGACGTCTTGTCGCCGGCCTTGGGGCGGTTCTGATTCGGGTTGAACAGGGCCCGCACTCCCTTTTGTCCGCCGTCAACCCACGAGACGTTGGTTGTGAGGTCGACCGTGAGCTTTTCGCCGAGGATGACCTGCGGGCCCTGGGTAATCACCACGTTTCCGATCAGCGTCACGGTATTTGTCGGCGTGTCGAAAATGCCCGTGTCGCCGGTTGCCGTCTGGTCCTTCTGGGTCACCACCACGCCGCCCTTGGCTTCGAGTCGGCGGATCTGCTGTTGTTCCGGCATGGCGCCAGGCGGCGGTTTGACGTCGGCCATGCCTTCCTGGTCGTAGAACACGTCGAGCGTCTTGCTCTTCAGCGTGGTGTCGCCCTGCACCACCAGGACGTTGCCGATGAAGGTGGCGCGCTTCTCCTTGTCGCGCACTTCAAGCGTGCTCGAGGTGATCTGCACCGGCTTGTCGCGATTGACCGAGAATCCCTGCAGCGCGTTGGGCGGCGCCGACATGGGTTGCGCCGCTGCGTTGGCGGAGATCGCCGCGCCGGCAACGAGGGCAATGAGGTGGGCGGCGGTGCGGGTCATCATCGCCGCGTTCCCTTCTTGTCGGCGGGAGCCGTCTTTTCGGCTGCAGCGGCTTTTTGTGCCGGAGCCGCTTTGGTGGCCGGAGCGGCCGCAGCAGCTCGCGCGGCCGGAGCTGCGTCGAAAGACTTCAGATTGAGCACGATGCCGCCGTCGAAGCGCAGCAGCTCGCCGTTGTCGATGATTTCCAAACGGTTGGCGTTCAATTTGCCGTTGGGCAGAAACACCTCGACCGGCTTGTCCGACACAATATGGCCCTTGCGCATGTCAGCCTTGGCCTCGATCAGATGCCCTTCATAACCGTTGGAGGAAATAACGATGATGTCCTGCGTGAGCGTCAGGTTCTCGGTTTTCGTGTCGTAGAGGCCGGCGACCGCGGTCAGGTTGACCTTGCTGCTGTTCTGCATGTCGATCTGGGCGCGGATGCCGCTCAGCTCCAACAGGGTCGGGTTGCTGAAGTCCTGGGCCGCCGCCGCGGCGGTGAGATTGTAGGCGCGGTTGTCGCGCGTGAAGCCGGTGAGTTTCGGCGCCTCCATGGTGATTTTCGTGCCGGAGACGACCAGGCTGCCGGCGCTGACCGCGGGAAGCTGCGGCAGCGCGCGCAACGGGTTGAACCAGGTCAACAGCATCACGCCGCCCAGGCCGGCCAGGGCCACGGTGGGAACCACCCGGCGCAGCAGCCGCACGCGCGCGCTGTGGCGGCGGGCACGGCGCAGCAGCAGCCCGAGGTTGCGCGGGCCGCTGGCGGTCCAGCCATGCGTTCCCGAATCGGCGATATGTGTGGCGACGGTCAGGCTCAAACCCCTTGGCGGCATCGGTGGCGCTCGTCCCCGAGCGCGCCTTATTGTATCCGCTTTTTGTTCTTGCGGCGCCGCAAAAAATCGCCCGGGAATATGGCCGCCACGGGGCAGCAGGCGGGAAATGTCAGGAGTGCGCGAAGATATCCTCGGACGCCCAGCCGGCAAGGTCGAGCCGCGCGCGGTCGGGCAGGAAGCGGAAGCAGGCGTCCGCCAGCCGGCCGCGGCCCTCGCGTGCGATGAGCACGTCGAGCTTCTCTTTCAAGGCGTGCAGGTGGACCACGTCCGACGCGGCGTAGGCCATCTGGGCTTCGGTCAGCTTCTCGGCCCCCCAGTCGGTCAGCTGCTGCTGCTTGGAGAGTTCGATTCCGAGGACGTCGCGCGCCAGGTCCTTCAGTCCGTGCTTGTCCGTATAGGTGCGGGAGAGGCGCGAGGCGATCTTCGTGCAATAGACCGGCGCCGGCATCACGCCGAAAGCCTTGCACAGGGCGGCGAGATCGAAGCGCGCGAAATGAAAGATTTTCAGCACGGCCGGATCGGTCAGCAGCCGCTTCAGGTTGGGCGCATCGGTGGCGCCGGCCGGGATCTGCACCACGTCCGCCGATCCGTCGCCGGGCGAGAGCTGCACCACGCACAGGCGGTCGCGGTTGTGGTCGAGTCCCATGGTCTCGGTGTCGACCGCCGCTGCCGAGCCCCGATAGTGCGACAGGTCGGGAAGGTCACCGCGGTGGAGACGGATGGTCATGCACGCTTTCCGGCGAGGCGACCCCTCACCTCAGATCCGTTGAGTGTCATGGAGCAGCTTGATCGCCGTCAAGACTGGTGCCCAGGAGAGGACTCGAACCTCCACGGCTATTAACCACTGGTACCTGAAACCAGCGCGTCTACCAATTCCGCCACCTGGGCTGCCGGGGCTCTTGGCGGGCAAGAGATAAGGAACCGGATCTCGTCTTGTCAACGCGGCTGCACGCTGCGACCCCTGTACAGGCCCGCGACGATTCGATATTTCGCGGGGGCTCGCCCGCCAGGCGCCAATCCGAGGCCGGGATGCCTGACATCACCCAATCCAACGTCGACCGCCTGGTGACGATTTTCGGCGGTTCCGGGTTCATCGGGCGCCACGTGGTGCGGGCGTTGTGCCGGCGCGGCTATCGCATCCGCGTGGCGGTACGCCGTCCCGATCTCGCCTTCCATCTCCAGCCGCTCGGGCGGGTCGGCCAGATCCACGCGGTGCAGGCCAACCTGCGCTTCCCCGCCTCGGTCCAGGCGGCCGTGCGCGGCGCCGACGTGGTGATCAATCTGGTCGGCATCCTGTTCGAGCGCGGCAAGCAGCGGTTCCCGGCGATCCAGGCCGAAGGCCCCGGGCTCGTGGCGGACGCGGCGCGTGAGGCCGGTGCCCGTCTGATCCATGTCTCGGCGCTCGGCGCCGATCCCGACTCGCCGGCGCTTTACGCCCGCAGCAAGGCCGCGGGCGAGCAGGCCGTTTGGGCGGGGCTGCCTTCGGCCACCGTCTTTCGTCCCTCGATCGTATTCGGGCCGGAGGACGAGTTCTTCAACCGCTTCGCCGCTATGGCGCGCTTCTCCCCGGTCCTGCCGCTGATCGGCGGCGGCCATACCCGTTTTCAACCGGTGTTCGTCGGGGATGTCGCCGAGGCGATCGCAAGGGCGGTCGACGGCCGTGCCCAGCAGAGCGTGACCTATGAACTGGGCGGACCCGACGTGTGGACGTTCAAGGACATCCTGCAATTCATCCTGAAAACGACCGAGCGGCGCCGCCTGCTGGTGCCGCTTCCGTTTGCGCTCGCCGAATTCGACGCCTGGTTCCTGCAGTTCATGCCCAAGCCGCTGCTCACGCCCGATCAGGTGCGGCTGCTCAAGTCGGACAACGTCGTGTCGGACCTGGCGCGGCGCGAGCATCGCACCCTGCAAGACCTCGGCATCGAGCCGCACTCGATTGCCGCCGTCGTGCCGTCCTATCTCTGGCGTTTCCGCAAGACCGGCCAGTTCCGCAGCCGCGCCGCCTAGAGAGTAAGATGTGAGTGGTGAACAGTAAGTGGGGCGAGCGTATTGCTCTGCCACTACTCACTACTCACTTTGCTATCCCACCAGCACCATACCAAGCAGGCCAAGCGCCCCAACGGCGATCCGCCACCAGGCGAACACCGCAAAACCGTGGCGCGACACATAGTCGAGGAAGGTCTTGACCACGAGCCAGCCGGCGATGAACGAGGTCGCGAAGCCGACCGCGATGATCAGCGCATTGCCGCCCGAGAGCTCGGCGCGACTCTTGTACACCTCGTACACGAAGGCGCCGAGCATGGTCGGAATGGCGAGATAGAACGAAAATTCGGCGGCCGAGCGGCGATCGGCGCCGAGCAGCATCGCTCCCACGATGGTTGCGCCCGAGCGCGACACGCCGGGAATCATCGAGATGCACTGGATGATGCCGATGCCGAGATACATCGGCAGCGAAAACCGGGTGGCGTCGTGGTAGCGCGGCTTCAGGTCGAGCCGATCGATCCACAACAGCAGGATGCCGCCGGCGATCAGCATGATGCAGACGATCCATACGTTGAACAGCACACCCTTGATCAGGCTGTAGGTCAGCGCCCCGATGATCGCCGCCGGCAGAAACGCGATCAGCACCCCGATGGTGAAGCGGCGCGCCTCGGGATCGCGCGGCAGCGCCATGGCGATGGTCCACAGCCGCACGAAGTAGATCGAGAGCAGCGCCAGGATGGCGCCGAGCTGGATCAGCACCACGAAGGCCTTGCCGAAATCGTCGTCGTCGAACCCGAAGAAATGATCCATCAGCAGCAGATGCCCGGTCGAGGACACTGGCAGGAATTCGGTGAGCCCCTCGACGATGCCGAGCATGCAGGCCTTGAACAGGTCGAACAGCATGAATTTGCTCCGCTTAAGGCGGCCAATATCGAATCCGGAGCGTTCGGCAGAGGCCGGACTGCATGTGGTGAATACGCTCCAAGGGACGGCGAGCCGCAGGCGGGACTCGCGGCTGCATGCTTTTCGCCCAACCGAGCCGCCCTGGCAATGCCACGGGGTTGCTCCATTGTGGCCTTTTCGACTAAGCAAGCTGCTTAGCCTGCCGCCTTCCGCTTCGACCAGTGCTATTCGGCAACGTCATGCTGACGCTGTTTCATCATCCATTCTGTCCGCATTCGCGCTTCGTGCGAATCGTGCTCGCCGAATACGGCGTGGACGTGCGCCTGGTGGAGGAGCGCCCGTGGGAACGCCGCGAGGCTTTTCTGGCGCTCAATCCCGCCGGCACCACGCCGGTGCTGGTGGCCGACGGCCGTCCGCCGGTTCCCGGCGCCGCCATCATCGCCGAGTATCTCGACGAGACCCATGGCGCCGCCAACGCGGAACGCCGGCTGCTGCCGGACCAGGTGGACGCGCGCGTGGAGGTGCGGCGCCTGGCAGGCTGGTTCAACGACAAGTTCTTCGACGAGGTTTCCGGCCCGCTGGCGACGGAGCGCGTCTTCAAGTCCGGCATGACGGCCGAGCAGGGCGGCGGCCCACCCGATTCCGTCGCGATCAGGGCGGCGCGCCATAACATTCGCTATCATCTCGCCTATATGGAATGGTTGTTGGACCGGCGGGACTGGCTGGCCGGGGAGCGCCTGAGCTACGCCGACGTCGCCGCGGCGGCGCACATGTCGATACCCGACTATCTGGGCGATGTGCCATGGAACGAGGACGAAGCCGCCAAGAACTGGTACGCGCGGATCAAGTCGCGGCCGTCGTTCCGTCCGCTTCTCGGCGACATGCATCCGGGCGTGCCGCCGTCGCCGAGCTACGCCGACCTCGACTTCTGAGCGACCCGGATCGGCTGAAGGCCCTGATCGGCGAGACCGCGCGGGCGCACGGCTTCGACCGGGTGGGTGTCGTCCGACCTGACGCGATCCCCCAGGCCAAGGAACGGTTCACCGCCTTCCTCGACGAAGGCCAGCATGGCGACATGGACTGGCTTGCGCGCGCCCCCGAGCGGCGCGCCGACCCGCGCGTGCTGTGGCCGGACGTGCGCGCCATCATCATGCTCGGATTGAACTACGGTCCGCATGACGATCCGCTGCACATCCTTGGCGCGCCCACGCGGGGCGCCATCTCGGTCTATGCCCAGGGCGACGACTATCACGATGTCGTCAAATCACGGCTGAAGGCCGTTGCCCGCTGGCTGATCGAGACCGCAGGCGGCGACGCCAAGGTCTTCGTCGATACGGCCGCCGTAATGGAGAAGCCGCTCGCTGCTGCCGCCGGGCTCGGCTGGCAGGGCAAGCACACCAACCTGGTGTCACGCGAGCTCGGCTCGTGGCTCTTCCTCGGCGCGATCTTTTCCACGCTCGAGCTGCCGCCCGATGCGGCCGAAGCTGATCATTGCGGCAGCTGCCGCGCCTGCCTCGACGTGTGTCCGACCGCCGCCTTTCCGGCGCCATACCGGCTCGATGCACGGCGCTGCATCTCCTACCTGACCATCGAGCACAAGGGGCCGATCCCGCGCGAGCTGCGGCCGCGCATAGGCAACCGCATCTACGGCTGCGACGATTGCCTCGCCGTTTGCCCGTGGAACAAGTTCGCCCAGGCCGGCCGCGAGCAGAAGCTTTTTGCGCGCGACGCGCTGCAGGCACCGGCGCTTTCCGATCTCGCCCGGCTCGACGACGCGGCGTTCCGCGCTCTGTTTGCCAAGTCGCCAATCAAGCGCACCGGCCGCGACCGCTTCGTGCGCAATGTGTTGATCGCCATCGGCAACTCCGGCGATCGCGCGCTTGCCGGCGAGGCCGAACGGCTGCTCGGCGATGCGGCGCCAGTGGTGCGCGCCGCCGCCGTGTGGGCGCTGGCGCGCCTCGACCGCGCGCGTCTGATCGCGCTGGCGGCGCGCCGGCGCGCCAGTGAGGCCGATGCCGCCGTGCAGGAGGAATGGGCCGCGGCCCTGGAGCCGCCATGATGCCGCAGAATTCCTAGATGGCGAACCTGTTCTGCTTCGGTCTCGGCTATACGGCCGAGCATGTCCTCGCCGCGTTCGCACAACGGTTCGATCGCATCGCCGGCACCGTGCGCAGCGGCGAGAGAGCGCGCGAGTTGGCGCGCGTTCACCGCGTGCTCGACATGCTGGTGTTCGATGGCGCGGTTGCAACGGATGGCGGAACGGCATCGCCGGCCGTTGCGGAAAGGCTGGCCGCCGCGGATTGCCTGCTCGTCTCGGTGCCGCCCGACCCGCAGGGCGATCCGGTCTTGCGCCAGTGCGCCGACGCGATCGGGCGGGCCCCGCACCTGTCCAGCATCGTGTATCTCTCGACGGTCGGCGTCTACGGCGATCATGGCGGCGCATGGGTCGACGAGGCCACGGCGCCGGCTCCCGTCTCGGCGCGCAGCAAGGAGCGGCTCGCGGCCGAGCGGGCCTGGGGCGCGCTCGCGGCCGCCGGCGGAAAGACGGTGGCGATCTTCCGGCTGCCGGGAATCTACGGGCCCGGGCGCAATGCCCTGCGGCAGGTCGCCAGCGGCGCGGCCAGGCGCATCGTCAAGCCCGGCCAGGTGTTCAACCGGGTGCACGTGGCCGACATCGCGACCGCCATTGCGGCCGCCTTCGCCCGCCGCGCCGACGGCGTCTTCAACGTGACCGACGACGAGCCGACTGAGCCGGGCGCGCCGATTGCGTTCGCGGCCGGCCTGCTCGGCATGGCGCCGCCGCCGGAAGTGGCGTTCGCCGAGGCCGCCAACACCATGAGCGAGATGGCGCTGTCGTTCTGGCGCGAGAGCAAGCGCGTGCGGAACGACAAGATGAAGCGCGGGCTCGGCGTGCGTCTGGCCTATCCGACCTATCGCGAAGGCTTGTGGGCGCTGTTCGCCGCCGGCGAGGGCAGGGGCGCCGGCGGCTGACGTTGCGTCAATCGCAGCCTTTGCGCCACAGCGCGGCGAAATCTTCCGAAGTCGCATGCTGTTCGGCCGAGCGCGTTAATCATTTGGAAATGTGATTCATGGTTAGCAAAGGGTAAAGCCATTGGGGGCTGAAGATGACGTTAACAAGGGGTAAAGCCATTGGGGGCTGAGGATCACCATGAGGAATCAGACAACTGTTGCAAGACCGTCCAAGCACGATACGACCGCGCTTGCGCTGCTCGGCGCGATGTTCATCGTGCTGGCGATCGTCGGCGGAGCTTCGCTGAGCGCCGCCGGAACCGGTGCACTGCAGAAAATCGTGAGCCTGATCGGGCTCGGCAACACTTCGGCGGTCGAGACCGAGCAGCGCCGGCAGGCGGCTGTCCTGACGACCCTGCAGTCCACGATCTACGGGGTTTCGGCTGACGTCGGTACCCTGAACAAGCGTATCAACGCCGGCATCGACGGAACCATCAATGACCGCTTCTCCGCAGTCGATGCGGACATTGCGGCGCTGGTGGCCGAGATCAAATTCCTGCGCCAGGCGCGCACGACCGACTGGGCCAATCCGGTTGGTCAGCTCGATACGTCGATCCTGGCGCTGCGCTCCTCGTTCGACGAGCACCAGCAGGCCTACCGCCGCGACATCGGCACGATCAACAAGCGGCTCGACAAGCTGGAGCAGGCCATGGCCCGCGACCTCACCGGCTCGATCCACTTGGCGACGCGCAAGAAGCCGGTGCGCCGCCGGCCACCGCAGGTCAGGACCCCGGGCCCCGTGACGGCCTCGGGTCCGCCATCGCCCGGCACGATGTTCGGCGTGAATAGCTACTAACTACGGGTCACGGGCTTCACCCCACTGTTTCGCCGAGGACCGGGCGGGCGATCGCACCAGCGGTCGCCCGCCCGGCGTTTGGCGTTAGCGAATTTGCAAGTTGTTTAGCTTAATGGTTGGCAAAGCGTGATTGAGAGTATTGCGTTATGACTGCGTCGGGCCAAGTCGGGCGTCCCAGACCAAAGAGCGATTCCACCGCTCTCGCCCTCATGGTCGGAATGATCTTCGTCGTGGCCGTGGTGGCCGCCGCGTCGTTCAGCGCCGCCGGATCGGGCACGCTGCAGCAGACCCTCAAGGCGATGGGCTTTGGCCGCGATAGCGAGATCCAGGCCGAACAGCGCAGGCAGACCATGGCGCTGGCCCAGATCGAGCGCATGATCACCCGCATGGACAACGAGATCGGCGGCCTGACCACGCGCGTCACGCATGCCGAGTCCGATGCGATCGCCGTCAGCGACCGGCTGGCCGCCGTCGCCACGGACGTCAAGGAGCTGCGCCTGCGCACCGAGACGGCCAGCGGCGACACGTGGCGCAAGCCGGTCGATCACCTAAATGCCGCCGTCACCGGCGCGCGCGGCGACATCATCGCGTTGCGTTCGTCCATCGACGCCTACGACCAGATGCGCCGCAGCGACGTCGGCGCGCTCGCCAAGCGCGTCCAGCGCCTCGAGCAGGCGATGATCGCGCGCGACGCGACAAGCTCTATTCCCGACACGGCATCGCAGCCGCCGCGCGACAGCGAGGGCGGCGTCAGGAGCCTATTCGGCCTGCGCGGCGGCGGCCCAGGAAACGGCCAAATGATGGACATGGGGGGCGCCGGCCACTAGAGCGGCGCGGTGAAAGCTGCTCGTCACCCGCGCATCTTCAAAAGGGTGAGTTCACGCGACCTGATGAAATGCCGGGTCAGAGCCTGCCCGACTTGATCCGGTGTCCGGCAATAATCAATGCAGCGCTTCGCGCGGGCGTGGCTGCGGCGCGCCGCGACGACTTGACAGGGCTCGAGCTTGCTTTGCATCCTCGCGCCGGCCTTGCGCTCCATCAGCAGGTCGCGCGACATATGGTTCGCCCGCCACGCGGAGCTGGCACGGATGGCGCTCGTTGGTGCCGGCGAGCACACCTGTCGCGACCGGTTCTTTCGCGAGCCCGCGGCGCCGCGGATCAAGGCCCGCGCCCGCGCCTGAGCGGATCGCGCGCACAGGGACACGCCCATGCTGAGCCAGGAGCAGAACAACCTCATCACCCGCATCGGTCCGGGCAGCGCGGCCGGGACGCTGCTGCGCCGCTACTGGCAGCCGGCCGCGCTGGTCGATGAGTTTTCCGGCAACCGGCCCATGAAGGCGCTGCGCCTCATGGGCGAAGACCTCGTCCTGTTCCGCGACGACAAGGGTCGCTACGGGCTCCTGGGGCGCGCCTGCCCGCATCGCGGCACCGACTTGGCCTATGGCCGCCTGGAAGACGGCGGCCTGCGCTGCGCCTTTCACGGCTGGCTGTTCGACGTGGACGGAAAATGCCTGGAGACGCCGGCGGAGCCTGCTGGCAGCAACCTGTGCGCCAATATCCACCAGACGGCCTATCCGGTGGTGGAAAAGAGCGGGGTCCTGTTCGCCTATCTGGGGCCGGGCGCGCCGCCGGAATTTCCCCATTTCGACTGCTTCGTGGCGCCGTCCACGCACACGTTCGCGTTCAAGGGCATGATCGACTGCAATTGGCTGCAGTCGCTGGAGGTGGGCATCGATCCGGCGCACACCTCGTTCCTGCATCGCTTCTTCCACGACGAGGATCCGGCGCAAGGCTACGGCAAGCTGTTCCGCGATACCTCGATCGATTCGGACATGCCGATGACGCGCATCATGCGCGAATTCCCGCAGCCACGCATCGAGGTCGAGCCGACCGACTACGGCATGCGCATCGTGACGCTGCGCCGGCTCAACGAAGCCTTGAGCCACGTCCGCGTCACCAATCTTGTGTTCCCCAATGCCTTCGTCATCCCAATGAGCCGCGAGATGACCATCACCCAGTGGCACGTGCCCGTCGACGACGTGCGCCACTACTGGTACGCCATCTTCACCAGCTTCGGCACCGCCGTGGACAAGGACGAGATGCGCCGCCAGCGGCTCGAGCTCTACGAGCTGCCTGACTACATCCCGCGCAAGAACAAGAGCAACGACTACGGCTTCGACCCGCATGAGCAGACGCACGCGACCTATACCGGCATGGGCGCCGACATCAACGTGCACGACCAGTGGGCCTGCGAGTCCATGGGCGCCATCCAGGACCGCACCCGCGAGCACCTCGGCCAATCCGACAAGGCAATCAGCGCCTATCGCCGCCTGCTGCGCCAGGCAATCGACCAGGCGCGGGACGGCGGCACGCCCATGATGGTGCTCGACCGCGCCGGCGCCGCCCGCGTCACCGGGCCGGCGGCGATCGACGGCATCGGTCCGAGCGACGACTGGGAGGGCTACTGGCGGCGCACCGACGCAAGCAAGCGCCAGGGCGCCAGCTGGAGCAACGGCAGCTAACGCATTTCAACTGCAAGTGACTCGTCATGCGCGCGCTTGACCCGCGCATCCATCAAAGGATTGAGTCTACGTTGTCGGATGGATTGCCGGGTCAAGCCTGGTCAAGCCCGGCAATGACGAAAGAGTGCGCCGGCGAGGCCGGGGCATGCGTTAGCGGAGGACAAAAAATGTCGTCACGCGCGCGTTCGGCCATGAGCTTCGTCGAGCGCCACGGCCTGTGGACCGACGAGCAGTTCGCGGCGGCGGCACAGGTCGAGAAGGCGATCGCCGACGACGCGTTCGACGTCGTCCGGTTCTCCTTCGCGGATCAGCATGGAGTCCTGCGCGGCAAGACCATGGTGGCGGTGCAGGCGCCTTCCGTCATGCGCAACGGCTGCACGGCCACGACGACGCTTTTGGCCAAGGACACCTCGCACCGCACCGTCTTTCCGGTGTTCACCGGCGGTGGCGGCTTCGGCATCGCTGCCATGGAGGGCGGGGCCGATTTCCTCATGGTGGCCGACCCGACGACGTTTCGCGTTCTGCCGTGGACGAGCGAGCGCGGCGGCGATGATCAGAGCGGCCGCACCGGCTGGTTGTTGTGTGATCTCTATTTTCCCGACGGCACGCCGGTTCCGTTCTCGACGCGCCAGCTCTATCGCGACCAGCTCGCGCGCTTGACCAAGGCTGGCTTCGACTACAAGGCCGGCCTCGAGGTCGAGTTTCATCTGTTCCGGCTGGTCGATCCAAAGCTTGCGCCAGCCGACGCGACCTGGCCGCCACAACCGCCGCGGGTCGGCCTGATCTCGCAGGGTTATCAGCTGCTCACCGAGACGCGCTACGACCTCATGGAGCCGGTCGTTGATCTGATCCGGCGCGACATCGTGCGGCTCGGATTGCCGCTGCGCTCGGTCGAGTTGGAGCTTGGCCCCAGCCAGTGCGAATTCACCTTCGACCCGCAGGTGGGGCTGGCACCGGCCGACTGCATGGTGCTGTTCCGCAGCGCCACCAAGCAGATCGCGCGCCGGCACGGCCTGCTGGCGAGCTTCATGTGCCGCCCGCACGTACCCAACACCTTGTCGAGCGGCTGGCATCTGCACCAGTCGCTGACCGACCTAAAGTCACGCGCGAATGCGTTCGCGGTGCCGGACGACATGCTGTCGCCACTCGGGCGCGCGTTTCTTGCCGGGCTGCTCGCGCATGCGCGCGCCGCCGCGGCGTTCACCACGCCGACGCTCAACGGTTACAAGCGCTACCGTCCCTATGCGCTGGCACCCGACCGGGCGATCTGGAGCCAT